>CAYUPT010000043.1:0-13335 GCA_964446725.1 uncultured Bradymonadales bacterium
TGCAATTCGACAGGCCGTGTCGTCGGCGCCGACGAATTCCTCGACGGTATACAATACGGTGATGCCGTCGACGGAGGCATCGACGTCTGTAATCGAGGGCAGAAATTCCTGGGAGATCGGCCAGTAGCGCACCGGCTCGGCAGTCCAGTCTTCGGCGGCGTCGGCCACCTGCGGGGCGCTCGTGGTGGTGAGCACGGCGATGGCAAGCGCCGTCGATATTCGTGGGGCGGACAGTTGGCGCATACGCAACTTCAGTGGTCCAAAACGGTGGCCAAGGGGGCGGAGAACATAGCTGCTACAGTACCGGCTGGAGGCCGGCCAGATCAATTATCGCCGGCGGCAAGGTGCCACAACCACAACAGGGCGCCCCCGAAACGAGGGCGCCCTGGATGTTGGCGGAGAGTCGGTCGGTTCACAGCTGGAAAATCATAAACTCCAGAATCTCCTCCATATCGCCGGTGGGTTGTTCGCTGTTGTGGAAGGTGGTGTAGATGGCGCGGCCTCCGCCGATGGGATCGTCGTAGGACATCATCACCGGGGTGTCATCGCCGCCCATGCCGACATCGCCCTCGAAGTGGACGGTGCCCGTAGAGCCGATGGAGACGATGCTTCGAAAGACGGTGTCGTAGATAATGTCGACGGTGTTTTGACCGAGGAGGGTCATCATCTCCGAGCTGGCGACATCGACGGTGTAGGTGCCGGCATCTCCGCCGCCTTCGGTGGTGATGGCATCGGGCAGCGGTTCTTCCAGAAAGTCGTAGGCCAGATCGGAGCCGTAGAGACTGTTGCCGGCCTGGATGTAGCTTCGAATATTGGAATCGTGGATATCGCTGTTTCGACCGCCGGCACCGCATTCGGCGAAGATGACGTCGTACTCCATCATCTCGTTGATATCTTCGAGAAAGGCGGAGACCGAGCCGCTGTCAGTGATCATGTCATAGTCGATGTCGAGCTCCTCCAAAATTGCGGGGATGTCGTCCCAGAACCCGTCGAGGACCATGACATTGACGTCGGTGGAGCCGACGCAGATCTTGGCGGTTTCGTCGGTGAGATCGGTTTCGATGCCGGCGTTGACGGTGACGTCGTCGGTTTCGGTCCAGGACCCGGAGCTAATGGTCAGATCGTGAGTGCCGGAGGGAACGTCTTCGAATTCGTAGATGCCCTGGTCGTCGGCAGTGGTCTCATCGCTGTATGCCATGCCGTCGCAGTCGACGCCCTCGATTTCGATGGTGGCGCCGGGCAGTACGCCGAGGTCGGGCCGGCAGGATTCGCCGACAATGCTACCGAGGCCGCACTCGCCGGTGGGCACGCATTGCTCGGAGTCTTCGTCCCACTCCTCGAATTCACTGCAGTCGTCGGGGTCGCCGATGTCGACGCATTCCTTGTCTTCGTCATCCCAGAATTCATCGACCGGGCAGCGGTCAACGCATTCGCCGGCCTCGTCATCGAATTCCTCGTCGACGTCGCAGTCGTCGCGCTCGTCGTTATCACTGGCTTCAACGCACTCATTTTGGATGGGATGGAGGAAATAGCCGTCGTCGCACTCCTCGTCGTCGTTGGTCTCGGAGGCCTGGTTGGTGTGATCGTTGTCTTCGACGCCAGAGGAGACATCGTCCTGGTCGCCACAGCCGCCAAATAGAAGCAGCAGTGCCAAAAGCAGAGCGAAACAGCCGAATTTTCGAACGCCAATATCCATGGGAAATCCGTTTCGTGCTCGTCGGTCGAGACCCGTTGAAAATGGTGGGCCAACGCGAAGATCAGAACTGATCATCAGCCTCGTAGCATCAATCAATGAATCGACAGGATACGCGGCCGGCCCCGGGGAAATCAAATGCCATCCTCGACACAGCGATAACAAAAAAGGCGCCCCCGCTAATGAGGGCGCCAATGGAGCGGGAGCGAAGACTGTCAGATCACAGCTGGAAGATCATGAATTCCAGAATATCCTGCATATCGCCGGAGGCCTGGTCGCTGTTGTGGAAGCTGGTGAAGATCGCCTGACCGCCGCCGATGGGATCGGTGTAGGACATCATCACCGGCGAGTCGTCGGGGCCCATGCCGACGTCGCCCTCGAAGTGGACCGTCGAAGTGGGACCAACGGATTCAATGCCGCGCCACCCGCCGATGCCGTAGGTGATATCGATGGTATTTTGACCGAGCAGGTTGAGCATCTCGGTGCTTGCGACGTCGACGGTGTAGGTGCCCGAGGAGCCACCGGAGGCCGATGTGTAGGAGTCGGGCAGTGGCTCTTCGACCCAGCTATACGAGAGGTCCGAGGCGTATAGGCTGTTGCCCTCCTGGACGAAGCGGCGGATATTGGTGTCGTGAATCTCATCGGTGCGGCCGGAAGCGCTGCACTCGACAAAGATGATGTCGTATTCCTTCATATCATCCAGGTCTTCCAGGAAGGGGCTGACGGGACTGATGACGTCGTAGTCGATGTCCAGTCCATTGAGCAGCGACGGGATATCGTCCCAGGTACCTTCGATGACGGCGATGTCGACGCTGGTGGAACCGACGCAGATCTTGGCGGTTTCGTCGGTGAGGTCGGTCTCGGTGCCGGCGTTGACGGTGACCTCGTCGGTTTCGCTCCAAGACCCGGAGGTGATCGTCAGGTCGTGGGTGCCGGATGGGACGTCGTCGAATTCGTAGAGTCCCTGATCGTCGGCGGTCGTTTCATCGCTAAAGGTCATGCCGTCGCAGTCGACGCCCTCGATTTCGATGGTGGCGCCGGGCAGTACGCCGAGGTCGGGCCGGCAGGACTCACCGACGATGCTTCCGAGGCCGCATTCACCGGTGGGCACGCATTGCTCGGAGTCTTCGTCCCACTCCTCGAAGTCACCGCAGTCTCCGGGATCGCCGATGTCGACGCATTCCTTGTCTTCGTCATCCCAGAATTCATCGGCCGGGCAGCGGTCGACGCACTCGCCGGCCTCTTCGTCGAATTCCTCATCTGTTGCGCAGTCGTCGCGATCCTGGTCACCGTCGTCGTCTTCGACGCACTCGTCGGTGATGGGATGGAGGAAATAGCCGTCGTCGCACTCCTCGTCATTATCGGATTGCTGGTTGGCGGCTTGATTGTCTTCGACAGCACCGGATGCGTCGTCCGTCTGGTCACCACACCCGACAAGTAAAGCCAACACCATTGATACGATCAGTAGTCGACCACATGTTCGGCGAATCATGTTCATAATTCCTCTTTTTGCTCTCGAGGCCTGGTAACACGCATCATTTGTGCCGTCGCAATTGCTTCCTGATTTTGTCGCGATGGACTGCTCGCTCGACAATTCGAAGCCGAGTCCGAAGGGGGGCGAGCAGTCGCGGAGCTACATCAAGGAATGAAAAACGCGAACGCTACGTCTATTTGGACCCTGAAGAGTACCAGAGGTGTGCAACGACTGCAAACTACTGATATTTGTGGTGGGAATGGCGCAATGCGGCGACGCCACGCGGGGGGCGCGACGGTCAACTGTGGGGGGGCGAAAGCGGGATTGGACGTCGCGATCGGTCGAAGAGGTCGACCGATCGCGGGCCGCAATCACAGTTGGAAGATCATGAATTCCAGGATCTCTTCCATCTCACCGGTGGCCTGATCGGAGTTGTGGAAGGAGGTGAAGACCGCGGCGCCGGCGGCCGGATCGTCGTAGGTGAGCATCAACGGAGAATCGGAGACGGTGCTACCATCCTGGAGGGTGATGTCGCCCTCGAAGTGGATTTTGGTGTCGGGCCCGGCGCCCTCGGCGACGGCCCAGCCGTTGGAGTCGTAATTGATGGAGGTGGTGCCGGAGCCGAGCAGGGTCTGCATCTCGGGGCTGACGATGTCGGCGGTCACGGTTTGACCGCTCTGGCCCTGACGCGGGCCGCTGGTGCCCTGGCTTTCCTGGTAGAAGTCGACGGCTTCCGGGATGGTCTCCTGAATAAATGGCTGTGCTAGATCGGAGGCGTACAGGCTATTGCCCTGCTCGACGAAAGAACGAATATTGTCCTCGATCTGGTCGATGTCGCCACCGCCGCCGAAGAGACCGCCGCCGTCCAATTCGCTCCACAGCCCACCGCATTCGATAAAGATAATGTCGTAGCTCATCATCTCGTTGAAGTCGGTCAGAAAGTCTTCGGCACCGCTGCCCAGGGGATCACTTGTGGTATCTCCGCCGACGACGTCGTATTCGATATCGAGCCCATCGAGAATGCTGCCGACGTCGTCGTAACCTCCCTCCAGAACGGCGATCGGAACTCCGCTTCCCTCCAGGCAGACCTTGGCGGCTTCGCTCTCCAGATCCGTGGTTTGTTCGGGATATACGGTCACCGATCGATCGGTGGCGAAGGAGCCGGATTCGATGGTCATTAGGTGATCGCCGGCGGGGACGTCGTAAAATTCGTAGTAGCCGTCGGCGTCGGCCTGAGTGGTCATCTCGAAGTCGTCGCCGTCGCAGTCGACGCCCGTAAGCGTGACGTCGGCGCCGGCGAGAAGCGTGCCGTCGGGCCGACAGGATTGGCCTTCGATAGCGCCCGGCCCACATTCGTCGGGCGGGCTGTTGCTGTTGTTGTCGCCACCGTTGTCACTGCCATTGTCGTCGCTGTTGTCGCCGTTGTCGCCATTGGTCGACTGATTGTCGCCGTTGGTCGACGAATTGCTGCCGTTGCCATCGGCGGAGTTGTCGCCGTCGACGACACATTCACCACTGATGGGGTGGTAGGTCTGATCGTCGGGGCAATCACCACCGGCACCGGATACATCGTCGGCACAACCGAAGAGCAGCACGGGGAGAGCGACGACAATGGCGAGCGAAACACAGGAGCGGAGCGCGGTCATGGCGATCCTCGAAGCAAGAGATTGAGCAGCAAATACGAGAAATTGCCGCAACGACATCGGTTTCTAGATTGGCGAAAGAGTGTAGCAGAAGGTTGCGAGGGATGCAAAACGATTGACGCGCCGTGTCGAATCGGGGCCGGTTCGGGGGCTCTGCGATCGAGATAACGGCGTCTGGATCGACAGAAGATCGCCGCCGGGGGTTGTCACCGGGCCAGTGGGTGTTAAATCGTCAGTGTAGTGAAGTGAACTGTTGTGGCCGCACCGTTCGTTTCTCATCGATCTCCGAGGCACCGTGCAGACACCAGATATCGAAGACAATACGATGATGCCGACCCGACCGGTCGGGTTATTTTTGGTGATTGTGGCGATTTTCGTCGCCACCCAGGGATTGGCGATGCTGATTCCCGAATCGGGAAGAGCAGCGGCGATCATCGTCACCCAGTTGGTGGTGTTCTTGGGCGGGGCCTATGTGTATCGAAAGCACTTTTCGCGCCCCGAGACCACATGGCCGACGTTGCGTCGGCTGGGGATGTCGCCGTGGGCGCTGGTGATGGTGATCATCACGTCTGTCAGCCTCGGATTCCTCGCCAGTGCTCTGGGAGGCATGACGATTCAGCTATTTCCCGCACTCGGCGAGATGGCCGACAGCTATCAGCAGGGGATGGAGTCACTGTTGCTGCCGGAACCGCTCTACGCCCAGATTCTGGGGGCTGTCGCGGTCGCCATCGTAGCGCCTGTGGCCGAGGAGTACCTGTTTCGCGGCACGATCCTTGCCGAGCAGTGCAACGATCAGATCGCGGTCAGTGCCATATTGCTCAACGGAATCTTATTTTCGGTGATGCACTTCAACCCGGTGGCCTTCGTGTCGCTGGCGGTGGTGGGCTGTTATTTTGCACACATCACGGTCCGCTCCGATGGGCTTTGGGGAGCTGTGGTGGGTCATGCGGCGCTGAATTTTGTCAACGGCGTGGTGTTGATTCGCGTCGTCGAAGATGCCCCGGCGCCCGAGGAGTTGGCGTTCGCAGAGATCGGGGTGATGCTGGTGATATTGATTCCGGTGACGTCGCTGTTGTGGTGGTCGAGTGTGCGGATGATCGGGGCATCAGACGGCGATGGCGATGAAGCGTCACCGTAGGCGGGGTTATTGGTCCATGACGTCCGCCAATTCCTCGGGTTCGTACCACTCGACGTAGCTGCCTTCGGCGTAGGCGCGACTGAGCACGCGGTGGATCGGCCGGCTTCCGCCGGTCCAGCGCTGGGCGCCGCAAAACCACTTCGGGTCGCCGTCCTGGAGTTCGCAGAGACCGACCTCGACGAGGGTGTCGAGGCCGTAGTCGACGATGAGGTCGCCGTTGTCGTGCATCGAAACCCCGAGGGCGGGGACGCTGGCGCGAGGTTCGTCGGCGTCGCCAAATGCGACGCGACAGGCCCTGTGCCAGCGGTAGTGGAAGTACTCGTTATTGCTGCGCACCGCCCGGTTGACGACATCGGCCAGGGCATGAGCGGCCATGCTCTGGACCTGTTCGTTCGGGGCATTCATGAGCCGACAGAGTTGAAAGGCGGCGCCGAGCCGAAAGTCGACGTCGTAGTCCGGCAGGGCGTCGGTTTCCTCGATCTTCCAATTAGGCGGTTGCCCCTCGGTGACAAACCAGGCCAGGGCATCGGCTGCGATCTCGAGGTCGCGGGCGTATTGTTCGGAATCCGACGCGCCCTCGGGGCGACCGATGAAATCGACGAGCATCTCCAGGATATCGTCTCCGAAGCCGAGTTCGTCGGCGTAGTCGGCGGCGATCTCCTGGCACCGGGCGGACGGTTCGAAGTCTATCGACAACGCGCATCGGGGCAGCCACTCGACAAATTTTGGAGAATCGGGGAGTTCACCATCGGCGATATCGACGAGTATGGAGGAGACGCGTCGGCTGTCGGCCTCCAGCGCGTTGACGTCATTCCAGAACGAAGCGACCTCTCGTCTCAATTCACTGTCTTCGGGCAGGCGGTCCTCCAGGTACAGCGTGGTCAGGCAGCTCCAGGGAGTATCTTCGGAGCGCCGGCTGACGCCCTGACGCAACGGCCGCACGACGTCGCGCGGCGCCGCCTCCTCGCTAATGAGTGAGCCAAATTGGGAGCAGGCCGCTTCCGTGGCGTCGCGGGAGCCGACTTCGAAAATCCTGCCCAGCTCATCTCGGTGGCGGCTCCAGTCGGTGGTGTTGTTCTGAGCCCATTGATCGAAGCGCGACCGATCCTGGATGGTGCGGCGCTGATCGTCGTCTTCGATATGGGCAAAGGGCTCTTCCGGGGCCTGGCGCTGCGGTTCAATCCACAGAAACCAGCCAAAAAAGATGAGCAGTGCTGACAGGGCGATGCCGAGCCACAACTCGAATGACAGGTCCGTGGGATCGCCGCGTCTCGATTCGTCGGGGTCTGGAATCTCGAGTTTCATTGCCCTCGCACTTGCGACAGAAGTCCATTGTGTGCTGCGACCGGCGCCTATCGTAACGCTGTTGCATCGGCGTGTCGAACAGGTCCATCGGTACTTCCGAGGGTTGTTGGAAGTGGCGCTGCAAACCGTTATGATGGAGAGCGTACTGCATGCGACGACAACGATTGTTCTTTTGAATACGGAGTGATTGCGATGGGTTCTCGAACAGTGAAAACGCTATTGGCCTCCCTGTGCTTTGTTGCATTGGCCCTCGGAAGTGCGACCGCGCTGGCCTGTGATGGCGGAGACGGCGACGGCGACAAGCTGGCCTGTGACGGCGGAGACGACGGAGATAATGCGGCGCTGATTGCCTGCGACGGCGGAGACGGAGACGGCGACAAGCTGGCCTGCGACGGCGGAGACGGGGACGGCGACAAGCTGGCCTGCGACGGCGGAGAAGGCGGAGATGACGCGGCTGTTGCTGCCTGAAGCTGCAATTGTGATCGCGATTGCGACAACTGCAGTGGCGATCGCCGGGAATTGCTGATGACGGCCAACGGCTGAACAACGCGCCATACATTTGTATGGTCACCGACATCACCGGTCTCGTCTCGCGGGACCGGTTTTTTCGTTGATGGAAATACACTGCGGCGGCCCGGCTTCGCCGAATTCCACAGAAGAGAAATCGAAGTCAAACACCAGGGCTGTTGAGGCGTTTTATCGAGGGGGGACGTGAATGTGTTCGGCGGCGCGAGTTTGTCGCTTCCCCGGACCGTGTCTATAGTCTCTGGCGTTCCTGCCGACATCTGATGGTGGATCGTCGAGATTCGTACTCATTGAGCGCGAGTGATCTATGTCCAGTCCCATCGTCGATACAACTATCGACAGTTCCGGTCTCTCAGAACTTCGAGCGCGCTTCGATGCCGTCCGGCGCCGCACGTCGCGGCTGGCCGCACCGTTGCCCGTCGAAGACCAGGTCGTCCAGACGATGGCCGATGTCAGCCCCACCAAGTGGCATCTGGCCCATACGGCGTGGTTTTTCGAGACCTTCGTCGCCGACGAATTTATCGACGACTACCAGGTCTACCGCGATCGATTCGCCTATCTCTTCAATTCCTATTACAAGGGAGCGGGGCCCTGTTTTGAGCGCTCGCGGCGCGGGACGATCGGTCGTCCGACGGTGGAAACCATCGGCGACTACCGAAGCTACGTCGACGACGCCGTCCGTCGGTTATTTGATGGCGCCGACGAAAGCGAGCCCTGGGCGCCGATTGTGGAGGTCGGTCTGCACCACGAGCAGCAACATCAGGAGCTGATCCTGAGCGATATTAAACACGTGCTGGCCAGCAATCCGCTGCGGCCGGCCTACCGCGACGATTGCGCCGGAGGTCGCTGCGACGATCCGGCGTCGGTGCCGCCGGTCGACTGGGTCGACGTCGCGGGAGGCGTCCATCGCATCGGCTATGATGGCGACCAGTTTTGCTTCGATAATGAACGGCCGCGCCACCGGGTCTTCGTCGACGACTTCCAACTGGCGTCCCGGCCGGTGACCTGTGGGGAGTTTATCGAATTTATCGAAGATGGCGGCTACGACACGCCGCGCTGGTGGCTGTCGGAGGGATGGCAGGCGGTCTGTCAGAGTGACTGGCAGGCACCGCTGTACTGGGAGCGGCGCGGCGACCGGTGGTGGACGATGACTCTCGGCGGGATGCGGCCCGTCGACAAGGCGGAGCCGGTCTGCCACGTCAGCTATTTTGAGGCCGACGCCTATGCGCGGTGGGCTCAAGCCCGCCTTCCCACCGAGGCCGAATGGGAGGTGGCATCGACGAGGGCCGACATCGAGGGGAATTTCTCGTCCACCGATCGACTCCACCCACAGTGTGTGTCGGAGACCGATGGGGCGCTGCGATATCTATTCGGAGATGTCTGGGAATGGACATCCAGCGCATACGAAGCCTACCCCGGATTCGAGCCCTGGGACGACACACTCGGCGAGTACACCGGCAAATTCATGTGCAATCAGTACGTGCTGCGCGGCGGTAGCTGTGCGACCCCGAAGGACCATATCCGCCGGACCTATCGAAATTTCTTTGCCCCCCGGAGCCGCTGGCAATTCACCGGATTTCGGCTCGCCCGTTGAACCAATTGGAATCGCATGTCGACTCTCTTCTCACCACGAGAACCATCTATGAGCCTCGACGTAGAATACGCGCCCGACACCGACAGTTCACTGTATCAAGATGTGATCCGTGGACTCTCCCGGTCGCGAAAGGAAATCCCGGCCAAATATCTGTACGACGACCGCGGTTCCCGCCTATTTAACGACATCTGTGAACTCGACGAGTACTATCTGACGCGCACCGAAAAGAAGCTGACCAATGAGCACGCCGATGATATCGCCGCTCATATCGGCTCCAATGCCCGACTCATCGAGCTGGGGGCCGGAAGCGGCGAAAAGACCCGGATTTTGCTTCGCCACGTCCACGACCTGGCGGCCTATATCCCGGTCGACATCTCCGGCGACGAGCTCGAGCGCTGCGTCTCCAGACTCTCCGAGGAGTTTCCCGACACCGAGATCGTCCCGGTGTGCGCCGACTACACCGCCGACTGGGAGCTTCCGACCAACGGATTCGACGGGCGCAATGTCTTTTATTATCCGGGCTCGACGATCGGGAATTTCCATCCCGACCGGGCCGGTGAATTTTTGGACCGGCTGTCGACGTTGGCCGGTCCCCGCGGCGCGCTCGTCGTCGGTGTCGATCTCGACAAGGACCCGCAGATCATCGAAGACGCCTACAACGACAGCGAGGGCGTCACCGCCGAATTTACACTCAATTTATTGCGTCGCATCAATCGCGAGTGCCAGGCCGATTTCGACCTCGATAACTTCGAACACCGCGCCATTTACCAGCGCGATCAAAAGCGCATTCAGACCCGGGTATACAGCCTCTGCGACCAGACCGTCGAATTTCCCACCGACCGCTTCCACTTCGAGGATGGCGAGTACATGGTCGTGGAGTACTCCTACAAATACACCATCGAGGACTTCGCCGACTTGAGCGGCGAAGCCGGCTGGCGGACGCGCTCGATATGGACCGACGACGATCGACTCTTCAGCCTGTGGTTTCTGGAACAAAACGGCGACGGAAGCTGATGTTGTCGGCGACCGATTTCGGTGGCCATCGACGAGGCGATTTCGGGGGTGAAATATTTTTCACTGGTAACTCGGGGAACCTGTTGAGACGATGGACTTTGATATTGACCGCTTCTGAGATTGGTAGGGATTCTGTCCGGGATATTGGAATATGCGAAAGTACTGGTTGGTCGCCGTGACCGCGTTGTTGATGATCGCTGTTGGCTGTGGAGGCTCTTCGGGAGAAGAGCCGACGGATGGCCGTGAAATTCCGGACTTCGACATCGATGAGATCGCCGATGTCGATCTGATGGCGGTGTTGATCGCCGAAGCGGAATGTGAAGCCGGCTGGGAGTGCAAGACCAGCAGTCGCACGACCGCTCTGAGCACTCGGGCCAATCGATTTACGTCCAAAGCAGAGTGCGTCGCCGTCCGTGCCAACCGCCAGATCGGCGAGCACAGCCGCAATGACGAGGCGGCCTTCGACGACGGAAGACTCAGTGTCGACCGGAGTCGCCTCGACGATTGCCGACAGGTATTGCGCGATAGCTTCTGTGGATCGGAGCCCGTTCGCGACATCGGCATGGCGACCTTTAGGGCGATGTGGGGCTGTTTTCGGCCCATGCCGGCGACGGCGACCACTGCAATCGAGACGTCGAATGCAGTGGGGATATGAAGTGTTTCCAGCCCCCCTACGACGAGTGCTACGGCACCTGTGCACCGCCCGATACAGACCTCGCCGAGCTGGCCGACGGTCAGATCCAGTGCGGCAATGACGGCTGCGATCCGGAGCACGAATTCTGTCTCGAAGAAGAGGGCTCGCATCCGGAGGATATCCAGCGCAGTTGTGAGCCCATTGGCACTGCAGGAGATGAGTGCTCGGTGGAGTATCTATGGGATAACGCCAATATCCAGTGCGAAGAGGGCTTGACCTGCTACGACCGCCAGTGCACTGCGCTTCGAGCCGACGGCGACAGTTGCCTCCGCCACGAGGACTGCCAGCAGGGGCTGACGTGCTACGATGACCAGTGCACCGACGAGCGCCAGGACGGCGAGTCCTGTGAGCGGCCCGCCAACTGCCAGGAGGGACTCGTCTGCTACAGCGACCAGTGCATGGCGCCGCGCGCCGACGGCGAGAACTGCAGTCGCGACTACCACTGCGCCGATGACATGATCTGTCTTGGGTTTGGCGAAAGCGAATGTGCGACGCCGCCCGTCGAGGGCGAGTACTGCAAGAGCACCGGCGATTGTCAGGGCGATCTGGTGTGTCGCTCCAATGCCTGTAAGGCGCGCAGCGCCGAAGGCGAGTCCTGTGGTGTGGGCATGGGCTGTCAGCGCGGCCTGCACTGCGTCGACGAGGTCTGTCGAGACGATGGCGAGGTCGGTGACCCCTGTCGCCAGTCCCGACACTGCGAATCCGATCTGGTCTGTGCAGAAGATCAGACGTGCACGGAATTGGTGCTCTTAGACCGCGGCCAGTCATGTACGGAAATGAAGGAAAGCTGTTCGGAGGTCCACAACTGTCACAGCGGCGATATCTGCGAGCCCGGAACCCGCTGCTGGGGCGATGGATTCGATGAGGAATTCGACGGCCCGAAATCCGGCGAGTGCACCGATGTCGGCGCCATCGACGATCCCTGTGCCGGGCCGTCGGATTGTCTCGACGGTTATCACTGCAGCGAGTCCGGTCGCTGCCGGGCCGACCGCGATATCGGCGCGTCCTGCAATAATACCGCCGACTGCGCCCGGGGCTTTTGCCATCCGGAGAGCAATAGCTGCGAGGAATTACTCGACGACGGTGCGGCATGCGACAGAAGTGAGCAATGCCGAGGATACTGCGATGTGGGCTGGATGAATGACCAGTCCGGGCTTCGTGCAATGAGTCAGATCATGGGCGACGGGACCTGCAAGGGAGCCGATGGAGCACCGCTCTGCGAGGTGCCTTGAGTTCGTGGGTCGATGCCGGGCGAGGTATTTGTCAGGCGTCGTCGTGGCGCGTAATCCGGCTCCACCGCACGCGGTGTTCCGGATCGGAGACGGCGCGAAAGGCGATAAGACACAGGATGATGACGCCCAAGGCGGTGGCGGCGGCGATCATAAACATGATCAATATCTGGTAGGCCACGGCATCGGCCGGCGGGACTCCGGCCAGGATCTGGCCGGTCATCATGCCCGGAAGAGAGACGATGCCGATGATCATCATGGAGTTGATCACCGGGATCATCCCGTTTCGAAGCCCCTCGCGAATCCAGGGCCGACAGGCCCGCCACAGCGTGGCGCCGATGGCCAGTCGGGCTTCGATAGCCCGCTTCTGAGAGACCATATCGGAGAGCATGCGGTCGAGGCTGAGGCTGATCCCGGTCAACCCGTTGCCCAGAAGCATGCCCAGCAGGGGAATGACGTACTGCGGCTCGTACCAGTTGTCGACGCCGATGACGATTTCCGTGACGCTAAACGTCGTCACTGCCGTCGCCAGTGTCAGGGCGCCGAAGGCCGTGACATAGGCCCCGGGAAAGCGCCTCGACGAGCGTTTGATGGCCGCCCGGGAGGCAAAAAAGAGCATCACCAACAGCATGGGGACGACGTAAAACCACCGATCCGCCGAAAAGACCCACTCCAGCACCAGGCCGATAAACGCCAGTTGCACGACGGTGCGCACCGAGGCGATCGCCAGGTTCTTTTCGAGCCCCAATTTCATGGCGATGCTGATGGCTGCCGGCACCAGAAGTAACAGGGCGGCCAGCGCCAGATCCCAGGGCGTGAGCTGTACGTAATCCATCGTTGAGAAGGCCTGCGTTTGGCGATGGGGGTCGGACGTATGGGTCGCTTATTGGCCGACCTATCACTGACCGACGTGAAATTCGACGCTGTGGAGGCCGTCGACTTCCAGCTCGATGTGGTCGCCGGGCTCAAAAAAGACGGCCGACGTGGCGCTTCCGGCCAACACGATCTGTCCGGCCTCAAGGCCCT
>CAYUPT010000044.1:0-13332 GCA_964446725.1 uncultured Bradymonadales bacterium
GCCAACCCATCGGAAATCTCACTTGGCTTCAGCTGGTTTTTCTAAGGATCGCTCGTCACCACGCGAGTCCGAACACGACGTAACGATCAGGCAACAGGTCACGACAGGATAGTACATGCAGACCGCAACGAAGAAATTGACCCTGGCGGCGATGGTGCTGTTGGCGGCATCGGTGATGGCGACCTCTACGGCTGTCGCCGACACCAGTCTCGACGATGAACTCGAGGAGTACTGGGCAACCGAACGGGATATGGATGTCATCCAGGACCGCCTCTATCAGCGCCAGGGGCGCTTTGGGGCGGGGCTGTTTTTTGGCGTCATGCCCAGCGAGCCCTTTTATCACTACTACCCGGTTGGGCTTCAGGCCAATTACTACCACACCAACGCCCTGGGCTTTGAGCTCAGTGGTTCCTTTATGGACGGCCCGTTGACGCGGGATAATGAATTGATGGATTTTCTCCGTAAAAATCGGCAAGATTCCGGCTTCGATCCAGCGACCGATACCGTCGATCGCCAGATGTGGCGGGCCAATGCATTGGCGTTGTGGAGCCCGTTTTACGGCAAATTGGCCGCTCTTCAGCAAAAGCTGATTCACTTCGATTTCAATCTCGGTGGAGGGCTCGGTGCAGTCGGTGTCGAGCGACCGAATGCCGATCGGGACGGCTCCGAAACCACGGTGGTCCCGGAGCTGGCTCTGGGAATGGGCATCCACGTGTACGTCAATGACAATATCACGGTCCGTGCCGATGGACGCGGCTTTTTGCACGCCGGACCGGAATTGCCGACGACCGATGGGTTCTTCGACCGATTGAACTTCCCGATGGAAGCCCGCCTCGGCGTCTCCTATCTGTTTTGAGTCTCCCGTGATGTAGAGCCACCGAGGACCGTAAATCAGTCGCCCACAGCGATGCAGTAAACAGTCAAGATGAGAAAGTTCATGCATAAAAACGAAGCGATAACGCCTTCGAGCAATGGTCCCCGCGCGGCGATGCCGTCGATCGGCTCGCGCCCGATGCGGTGGCTGGTGGCCACCATCTGCTTTGCGGTGGTCCTGTTGGCGACCTCAGTCGCCATGGCTCTCGACAAAGATCAGATCATCCAGATGACCGAGATGGGGCTCGGCGAAGGCGCCATTATGGGCGCCATCGATTCCGCCGATGACCTCGGCCTGGAAGAAGAAGACATCGAGGACCTGGAAGACCAGGGCGTCTCTGAGGACGTCATCGATCACCTCTACCGGCGCGGTCACGTCGCCACCGACGAAGCCGTCGCCGAAGACGATCCGGTCGACGACGATGACGACGACGGAATGATTGCCCTTCCCGATGACGTCGACGAAGACGACCTCGACGAAGGCTTCCAGGATATGACGCCCGAGGAGCGCGAAGAGGAGTTGGATCGACTCGTCGAAGAGCGGATCGCCGAACAGGAAGCCGAAGCAGAGCGGGAGCGCCAGATGGAGAGTGCGGCTGCGCAATTGAGTCGCGCCGACCGAATCGTCGATGAAGGCCGCAATATGGAAGCGGCTCGCATCTACCTCGCATTTCTGGACTTCGACCCCGAGCACGGCTCCGATGACTGGTACCAGGCGACGTTCGGACTGGCCAAAGCACTGATGCAGGAGGGCATCTACTCCGGGGCGGCGACGCCGCTAGAAGAGGTGTTGATGGAGGGCACGGCACGCGAGCACTTTCAGGAAGCCTTCGGAATGCTCGAGACGCTGACCCGTGAGATCAACTACCAGCCGCCGTCTCTTGAGGAATTGACCCAGTTTTACCTGGGCGATACCAACGAGCGGTTCCAGCAGCGCTTCAACTACTACATGGGCAAGTTCTTCTACGACTACAATCGAATGGAGACCGCCCTCGACTACCTGTCTCGAATCCCGGAAGACGCGCCGGAATACCCGGAGGCCCGTTATCTCTCCGGTGTCGCCCAGCTCGATGATGCCGTCGACGATATCCCGGGAGCGCTCAACAACTTCGAGACCGCCATTCGCGCCGCGGAGGCGGCGCCGGACGGTCAGGTCAGCGACGATATCCTGCAACTGGGGTATCTGGCCCTGGCTCGAGTCTTTTTCGAGGTCGGCTTCTTCGATGTCGCGCTGTATTACTACGAACAGATTCCCTCGGAGTCTGCGCGCCACGCCGACGCGATGTTCGAGTCGGCCTGGAGCTTCTTTATGAAAAACGACTTCGAGCGAGCCCTCGGCGCATTTCACTCGCTGCACAGTCCCTACTACGCCGGCCGCTACTACCCGGAATTGTACATCCTGGAGGCCACGGCGTATCTGAATATGTGCAATTTCGACAAGAGCCAGCGAGCGCTCGAGGAATTCGAAGACCAGTACCTGGCGCAACGCCCGGCTCTCCAGGAGTATCTCGAAAATACCTACGAGCCGGAGGCGTACTGGGATTTGATGGAAAACGCCTACCGCGAAGACAGGGATGCCGAGCTTCCGGAGTTGTTTACCAACGCCGTATTGGAGAACCTTTCGTTCTACAATATCTTCCAGGTCGTACGAGCACTGCAGGAGGAACGGGCTGCGCTACAGCGCAATATCGACTCCCTCGAAGGCTTTGGGGAACAGGTCCTGGAGAACGTCGAAGAGCAATTGGAGTTGAATATCCAGGAGGCTGGCATTGTTGTTCAACAGCGGCTGACCGAGGTCGACCGCGAGTTGCAGGAATGGGAGACGAATGCTCAGCAGATTCAATTCGATATCCAGAGCGAAGAGCAAGAAGAGATTCGACAGCGAATGCAAAATCCCGCCTATCAGGGCATGGAACGCGACGACGCGGGGACGACCCTGATGGTCGTCGCTGACGATTGGCAGGCCTGGCCCTTCGAGGGAGAATACTGGCTGGATGAGGTCGACAGTTATCGCAGTCAAATGCGAACGGAGTGTATTGAACCATGAACATCAACGATATGATAAAGACATCCTTTGGGGCAGCCGCACTGGTTGCGGTTGTGCTGTCGGCGTCGACGGCCGGTGCTCAGGCGGTATCCGACGATGAGGCGGGAGCGGTCAGTGACGAGATTATGGACCAGGCCGCCCAGCGCCTCGGCGAGGAAGCCGAAGCTGAAGATGAACGGGAGATCGAAGACGCCCTCGAGGAACAAGATGAAATGACTCGAGAGGAGTACGAAGATGCCCAGATGGACATGACTCCCGAAGAGCTCGACCAGTTGCGCCAGGAACTGGAGGCGCAAAACGAGCAGATGATTCAGCAACTCGATGATATTATCGAGGGCTCGCCGCAAAATCCGCAGCGCCCGGAGTGGATGTTCCAGAAAGCGGAGTTGATGTGGGAGTTGCGCAATACCGAATACATCCGTGAGCGAAACCAGTACAATGCCTGCATGGATGCCGTCTACGAGGGGACGCGCGACGAAGACCAGTGCGATGAACCGGAGCCGGACTACGGCGAAGCCCAGGATATCTACGAATCGATCCTCCAGGAATTCCCCGATTACGCTCGGCTCGACGAGGTCATTTTCCGACTTGGTAGCGGACTTTTGGACGCCGACGAAGGCGCTCAGGCCGTGCAGTACCTCAACCGGTTGGTCAACGATTATCCCAACTCCCAGTATATCGCCGACACCTACCTGGCACTCGGCGACTACTGGTTTGAAGAGCACATGACCGGCAATGCTCGAAATAATTACGAAGAGGTATTGGCCTACGACAACTACCGAAACTACGACTACGCCCTCTACCAGCTTGGGTGGACCGAATACAACGCCGGTGAAAACCGCGACAGCGTCGAGCGCTTCAAGCAGGTCATCGAGCGCGCCGAAGAAAGCGACGGTGCCTGGGGACTGCTTGCCGATCGCGCCACCAACGACATGATGCGCGGTCTGGCTCAGCTTCCCGACGGCTGGATCGAAGCCCGCGACTATTTCACAGACCTGCGCGGCATCGAATTCGCCTACGAACAACTGGATACGATGGCCAGTCACCTGGAAGCGCAGGGACGGGACGAACAGGTCGTTCAGTTGTACGACTGGTTTATCGAGGAGCGTCCGGACCATCAGGAAGTTCCGGAGTGGATCGACGGCATTACACGAGCCGTGCGCGACATCGATTTCGACGCCTACGAAGAGCGCGTCGTCGATTTCGCCGATTACCTCCATCCCGACCACACCTGGTATCGGCGAAATCAGGAAAACGAACGGGCACTTCAACGAGCCGACCGCTGGGTTGAGAACAACCTTCAGCGCCTCGGTGTTCACTACCACAGCGAAGCGCAGGAAGAGGGCAACGACGAGTATTACGCCCAGGCCGCTGAGTATTATCAGCAGTTCATCGACCGCTTTCCCGACCACCATGTCTCATTCGACATGACCTTCTCGCTCGGTGAGATCTACCTCCACAGTCTGGAGCGCTACGCCGAGGCCGCCGAGAATTACCAGCACGTCGTCGACTTGTATCAGGACGAAAATGTTCCCGAAGAGGCCGACGAGGAGTCGGTGGCCGAATTGGTTCGCGCCGCCTCCTATAACGTCGTCGTCTCCTACAATAACCTGGTCCGAGAGCACCATCCGGAGAGTATTCTCGTCGATATGGCGGACCGAGCCGGAGAAGATCCGGAGATGACCGCCGAGGGAATCGACGAGGTCACCGACGAAGAGGGCGACCCCGAAGAGCCGGAGCGCGAAGACTTGCTCGAATGGGAGGAAGGCTTTGTCCAAGCCAGCGATCAATTCTCGGAGATGTATCCCAACGAGGACGTGACCCCGACGGTCGACTACGTGGCCGCCGAGGTCTACCGCGATCGCGGGCACTTCGATAACTGCATTCCGCGCTATGAAAACATCATCGAAAATGCGCCGGAACACACCTACGCGAGCTTTGCCGGTAACTCCCTTCTGGAGGCCAACTACCGGCTCCAGAACTGGGACGCCGTCGAGCGCTGGGCGCGCCACCTCATCGAAAATGAGATCTTCGATGTGACGCCCGAAGATTCGCTGGAGTCGGCCATTGCCTACGCCATTAACGAGCGGGCCTTCGAGTACATGGACGAAGGTGAAGACGAAACGGGCGCCGAGGAATTGATGGCGCTGGCCGAAGAATTCCCGGAATCGGAATTCGCTGCCGGAGCACTCTTTAACTCCGCCGCCGTCTACGAGCAGGCCGAAGAGATCAATCGCGCCGCTGAAATCTACGACCGGGTCGTTCAGGAGTACCCCGACTCCGAAGAGACGCCGCAGGCCCTTGTGGCACTCGGCGAAATCTTCGAGGCCCGCACTGACTTTGAGCGCGCCGCCGACCACTGGGTCCGACTCGCCGAAGAGGATTACCGAGACTACACCGCCGAAGAAGGCGCCGGTTACAGCGCCGATGAAGCCGTCTTTAACGCCGCCGTGCTACGGGAGGCGATGGAAGACTGGGATGTCGCAATCTCGACCTACGAGTTGTATCTCGATGTCTTCGACGACGAAATCGAACTCGGTGATCGCCAGGAAGTCGAATACAACCTGGCCTATCTCGAACAGCAACGCGACCAATACCAGGCCAGCAGAGACCGGCTCGAGGCCTATCTCGAAGAATACGAAGACGATGTATCGCTCGATGAACGCGTCGAGAGTTACGCCGAGATCGCCACCATTATCCAGCGCCTCGAAGAGGACGGCTGGGAAGATGAATCCGTCGAATACTACGAGCGGGTTCTCGATCTGTGGGAAGACGAGGAGCGATGGGCCGAAGAACACGGTGAAGAGGCAGGCGATCTCCGCCACGCCACGCGCCACGAGGCCGCAGAGGCCATCTTCCAGAAGACGGAATTCACGTTCCAGGACTTCCGAAAAGTGGAATTGTCCTTTCCCCCCGATACCCTGGCGGAGACGGCAGAAGAAAAGGCTCAGTATCTGACGGATGCCGAAGCCGAATACAACCGAATCATCGCCATGGGCCTCGAGGATGGAATGCCCAGTCCGGAGTGGATCGCCGCCGCATCGTACCGTATCGGCCAGGGCTATCGCGACTTCGCCGATGCCCTCTTTAACCTGCCGATCCCCGACGACGTGCCGCCGGAACGGGAGTTCGAATATGAGCTGTCCGTCGAAGACCTGGCTGCCCCGCTCGAAGAGCAATCGCTTGCCGCCTTCCAGCGTGCCCTCGACCTGGCATTGAACTTCCAGGCTTACAACGAGTGGAGCGCGCGGTCGGCTGACGAAATCAGCGACCTCGAGAGCCGCGCCTATCCCATCACCAGTCAGGACGGTGTGTACGTCGAACATAATCGCATCGACTTCTTTGCTCCGGAGACCATTCGCGCCCTTGATCCGGTTCGCGAGCGAGGCGCCGAGCGCCGCGAGCGCCTGGCACCCGACGAGGGTCCGGTACTCGACCCCGACCATCCCGACTATACGCCGGAACTCGACCCGGACGCCCCGGAATTTATCGAGGAACTCGATCCGAATCATCCGGAACACGATCCGCAGCTCAAACAGCGGATGGAAGAGGAATACGACATCGAACTCGATATTCTCTTTGATATCGAAGACGACGATGAGGCGGATGATGACGAGGCAGTGCCGCAGGCCAATGCCGTCGGCTGGACTCCCTGATAACGCCGAAGGGTTGTTGGACGGGAGTTCGGTAACGAGTGCAGTGAAGCAATTGTTGAGGAACAGATGATGACACAGATTACGACGAAGTTGCGATACAGTCTCTGCCTGGTGGCGTTGGCGGCCCTGGTCACCTCCGTGGCCTGCAGCACCGCTCAGCCCGAAGAAGACGAGCCGGTCGTCGAGGAACCGGAGCCCACCGAGATCGAATTGGCCCACGAGGAGACCGGCCTTTCGATCGAAGCGCTGGAGGCCTTCGACGAGGGCATGGCACTAATGGACGATGACTTCTCGACGGCCGCCGAACTCTTCGAGTTCGCCGTCGAGGAAGAGCCCACCTTTGCAGAGGCCCATTACAATCTGGGTATGCTCTACGGTGATATGGATCGGCCCGACGAGGCGGTCGAACATATCGAAATTGCCCGCGACCTGGAGCCCGATGTCTTCGACTACACCGTGGCCATGGCCAAGGCCTATGCGGAAGCCGGTGAATACGAGGATTCTCGACGTCTCTTCGAAGAGGTCGTCAATCGTCAGCCCGACAATCTGACGGCCATCAACAATCTTGCCGTCATTTCGCTGCGCGAGGGCAACGAAGAAGAGGCACTGGAACACGTCGAAACCATCTTGCGCGAGGACAACCACAACGTCGGGGCCCTCAACACGTTGGGTCTGATCTACACGGAGCGCGAAAATATCTCGCTCGCCGAGTTCGTCCTCAACCGGGCTCTGGAGCAGGACGAAGAAAATCCCGATGTCCACAACAACCTGGGCCTGGTCTACATGCAAGACGGCCGTCTGCCGGAGGCGGTGCACCACTTCCAGCGGGCCGTCGAATACGATCCGAATTACCTTGAGAGCCGGCTCAATCTGGGCTCGATCCTCATCGAGTACCTGGACTATGACCGGGCCTACGATCACTTCGAACATGCCGTCAATATGGCGCCCGAACACTGTGTGGCAAAACTGGGCTTCGGGGCTGCGCAATTTGCCACCGGCGAACACCAGGCCGCCCACGACTCCTACGAGTTCTATGTGCAGGAATGCGATTCGGAACACATCTCCAGCTACGAACGGCTGGCGGAACTCAACGAGGGCTATCTGCAGCGACCGGAAGAGGCCATCTATTACTACGAGGAACTTCTGGAACGCGAAGACGACGAGGACGTGATCACGCAATACGAGGCGGAGATCAACTTTTTGCAAAACCAGATCGACCGTGCCGAAGAACAGGCCGAACAGGCACAGCCGGAAGCTGAAGAGGAAGAGGAACCGCAGCAAGAACCAGAAGAAGCTGAAGAGTCCGAAGAAGCCGACGAGGACGCCGACTTGCAGCAAGAACCGGAGGCCGACGACGACGCCAGTGATTGATTGGGCGTCACTTCCGGCCGGGGAATCGGCATCGCGACGAGGTAGACGTAACGTCGTGAAATATTGACGGTGTTATTTGGCGTCTGCTACCGTTAGAATTGTGAGCCAGTCGCAGTTCAACGACAACGCAACACAGAGGTGATCATCATGGTTAAAAAGACGATTTTTGTTGTGGTCCTGGCATTCGGTGTGGCGCTCGGTGGTCAGGCGTTCGCTCAGGATGATGACCAGCCGGACACCGAATTCTATGACTTCGAAGATAAGCACCTCGACGGCGAGTTTGTATCGCCGGACCTTGAGCACATGGAAGGCCAGGGCGACGCGCAATTCGACCGCCTTTTGAACCTTCAGACGAGCTTCATTCCCAAAGTCGAACAGAGCACCGAAGAACCATCCTTTCGATGATGGTCGACCATCCCCGTTGCGGTGATCGATTCGCCGCAGCTCGGGATTGAGGCCGACGGTGGCCGCGCCTGGCGTTGATTTTCCAGCCGTAAGCGCGGCCCGTCGGGCCCCTTCAAACCGCCCGAACAAAAAGTCTCGGGCCCCCGGAAGGTGGAATGCCCTTCGCGAAACTGGGCGGTACAATGCGGCCAAGCACTGTCGAAAATCTCTGTAGAACATGAGTTGAACCATTCAAGGAGCGGTTCCCCGATGAAGATCATCTGCGACAGTTGCGGCGCCAAATACTCCATTGCTGATGAAAAAGTGGAGGGAAAGGTCTTCAAGATTCGCTGCAAAAAATGCAGCGAAGTCATTGTCGTCGAGGGAACCGATGATGGTTTCGACGATGCCGAAGACCAGGAACTGGGCAACTACAGCGATGCCTATGATGGTGGAGCAGCAGCCGAATGGTACGTCGTCATTGACGGGGAGCGCGTCGGGCCCGTGACGCCCGATGAGGTGGAGGGGTACTTTTCGTCCGGGCAGTTGCATGCCGAGAGCTATGTCTGGAAGGACGGGCTCGAAGACTGGGTGATGTTGGAGACGCTCGACGAATTCGCGCACCTTATTGAGGATTCTGCCGGTCCCAACGAAAAGACGATGATTGCCGATCAATCCGGTCAGGCGGTCAGTGGTTCGGAGGCCCACGTCGGTCAGGCCGAGGCGTCGACGACCGATAGCGGGAGCGTTGGAGACGGGTACGCCGCCCAGGGCGGTGGTGATGCCACGGCGGTCATGGATCCACAGACATTTGAGGACGAGAACTACGATCAGGGCCTGAACGCCGGCAGTGAACGACACCAACCGGAGACCCAGTCCGAAAGCGATCAATTCGCCGCTGTAGAGAGCGGCAGCTACGATGAGTCTCCCTCCGATGGCCTCGGCAGCGATCCGGGGCTGGCTTCGTCGCAGCCGTCGGACGACAACAGTGATGGCTACGACTCCGAGCAAGGCGGAATGTTTGCCGCCTTTGATGACTCGGACGATGACTTCGACGACGGTTACGGTGCCGACGCAGGTGGCGGGGGATTTGACGCCGCCTCTGCACAACAACAAGACAAATCGTCACCGGAGGTCGGCGAAACGGAGGAGGACCTGGTCGGCGCCCGCAACGAAAATAGCGTCCTCTTTAGCCTGGGTAGTATGGAGGACTCGGAATCCTCCGGCGGCGAGTCTGCGTCATCCGGTGGCGCTGCCGGTCAGGCCCAGGGCAACGATAAATCGGGGCTCATCGACATCCAGTCGCTGGCGTCCACACACGCGGCGATGAAAGACGACGGAAGCGCCGACAGCGGGCAAGACGACGAGGAATTCGTCGCCAATACGATGAGCATGCCGGCGCTGACGCCCAGCGGGAGTCAAAAGAGCAATAAGGGACTCATTATTGGAGTCTCCGTTGGCGCCGCAGTGTTGGCCGCCGTGTTGTCGGGAGCCGTGGTGTATCTCTTTGTGCTCGACGACGATGACGAGCCGGTCCAGCAGGAAGTGGTGGCGCAGGCCGACGAAGCCGACGAGGAGGACCAGGGAGACGACGCAGACGACGATGCCGCCGACGAAGCCCAGGCCGCTGCCGAAGCGGCGCTGGCTGCCGGAGGAGACGAGGACGACGCCGAAGAAGATGGCGACGACGAAGAAGACGAAGACGCCGACGATGAAGAGCAGGCCGAAGAGGAAGAAGCCGACGAGCAAGAAGAGGCCGTCGCTCAACGAGATACCTCCGACAGTGGCGGCGGCGGAACGGCCACCGGCGGTGGCGGAACCGGTGGAACCGGGGGCGGAACGACTACCGGTGGGAGCGACGGTTCGACCGGCGGCGGGGGATCGGGCGGAGGCAGTGACGACTCGGGAGGCATTGCACAACGCCTCGGTGGTGGCGATGACGAGCCAGAACCGGAAGCAGAGCCCGAAGAAGATCTGCCCGATAGGCTGTCGCGGTCGATGGTTCAAGAGACCATCCAGCGCTATCGGTCGCGGGTTCGCGATTGCGCCGAAAACTCCAACCCCGACGGATTGAGCGGCAACGCCATGGTTCGGTTTCAGGTCGTCGGCTCCGGCGCGGTCCGAAGTGCCAGCGCTCAGGGCGAATTTTCGGGAACCGAAGTTGGAAGCTGCATCGAAGGTGTGGTGCGCGATATGAGATTTCCCGAGACCCACGATGATTCGCGTACCATCAACTTTCCGTTTTCAGTGCGCTAACTCGACGACGGAACACAGCGTTCAAATTGCTCACAGGCCTCGGTGCTTTGCCGAGGCCTGTTTGCGTTCACCGGGGGCCGGGTAGGCGTCACGACGGCCGGAGCGGGTCATTCAGCGATGGGATATTTCGGTGTCCAGTAGGCGCTGTAGGCGTTGATCTTCGATGCGCACAGCGATGGTGGAGCCCCCGCCGCCGACGGTGACCGTTCCCGGTGGGGCGCCTCCCGGTTTCCGAATGTATTTTTTGTGAGTATAGGTCACCTCGACGACGGTATTGCGTCGGCCGTCGGAGAAATGGGCGGCCAGCGTCGCGGCGTCGACGAGATCCTCGCTCTTTAATTCCTCGTCCTTGCGCATCCGCAAGATGACGTGGGACCCGGGAAAATTTCGCGTGTGCAGCCACAGGTCGCGACCGCGGGCGACGGAGGTGGTGAGCTCGTCATTGGCCTCTGCGTTGCGTCCAACCAAAATGGGGCTGGAACTGGTGGCGCGAAATTCGCGATACGGCGGCAGTGCCTTTTGTTGCCGAGGGCCGGAGTGGGTTTTTTGGGCCGGGGTTTTGAGGATCCGTCGTTCGCGAAGCTCGTCGCGGAAGTCCTGGAGCTCGTCGACGAGCTCCAGCCCCTCGAGTCTGCGCCGTGCCTCCTGGATCTCATCGCGGGTCTCCATACTGTCCAGGAGTCGCCGCTCGACTTTGTCGCGAGCCTCGGTCAGCCGCCGATATTCGTGAAAATAGTGGTCGATATTCTCCTGAAGACTCTTCGATGGGTCCAGCGATATTTCGATCTTGGGCATACCATCGCGGTAAAAATCGGGGACGGTGACCGATGAGGACCCGGCTTCGACGTCTCCGTACGCCGACTGGAGCAGCTCTCCGCGCCGGCGGTATTCGTCGGCATCGTCGATGCGCTGCAGATCGTCTTCGATATGGCCGACGCGACGGTCCAGGCGCTCAAATTGGTCCTTGAGCTCCGATTGAAGCTCCTGTTTGAGGGCTCTGCGCCTTCGCTCTTCGATGGATTGTTCGAAGTGGTGAGCCAGGGCCCGGGAGCGACTGCCATCGGGCTCTTGATTTTGAAGGACGGGGCGAACCTGGTCGGTATCGGCCCACTCCGGCGGGGGCGGCGGCTCTTCGTAGAGCACCTCGTCGTCGCCGAAGCGATCGCCCAATGTCGGTCCCGGACCGATTTCGATGACTTTTCGGTCGTCGTCGATGACGACAAAATTTGGATGGCGACCCAGAAGTTCGGCGATCACCACCAGGCGACGGCGAGGGGCTTTCTCGTCTTGGTCCTCCGGCTCCCAGTCGGGCTCGATGGCGTCCAACTCCAGGTACACGATGCGATCCTGGTCACTGATCGAGATGTTCTGGAGCCAGGCTCCGTGCAAAAACTTGCGCATTCGCATCGTAAACGGCGACGGATGGTCGGGCTGTGTCGGTTTGGAGTCGACGAGGTGCAGGCGAGTGTCGTCGGGCTCGGTACTGATCAACAGGTGATAGGTCGTTCCCGGGGCGCGAAACTGAAAGACGAGACAACGGGGGGACTTTTCGTAGACTCGCTGGAGGCGCGATGTAACCAGGAGATTGCGCAATTCCTGGATGACCAATTCAGTTTCGCGATGCGACAGGTTGATCGAGGTATCCATATGGGGTCGATTCGATGGGAGGAGGCCACCCACACTGCGGGGCATGGCATCGAGAAATTTGGAAAATCGGCGACCCGTGCTAGCCTGTGGCCAACCGCGGGCAGTGTGCAGTGGTCTGGACGTCTGGTAGATGGCGCGTATACCACTCGGTCAGCGGTGGCAGTCGAAGTCGGTTTCGGCACAGATAACGTAGCGATGGACGTCGAATATGAAAACGAAAAGCAATAATTGCAGTGGCCCGCAGGCGGCGTTTCGGCTCTGTGCCGTCATAAGCCTCGCGATGATGGTCTGGGCGGCGGCCGGATGTGCGGTATTCCACGATCAAGAACAAGAAGATCAGGAGCAGGCGCAGTGGCACTACGATATGGGCGCCGGATACTTCGAGTCCGAGGATACGACCCACGCCATCCGAGAACTATTGCAGGCCATCGAATACGACCCGGAGCACGCCGAAGCCCACTACCTTTTGGGGTTTATCTACATGGGGCGGCGCGACCATCGGCGGGCCATCGAGCACTTCCAGGAAACGTTGCGGATCGACCCCGACTATCACTCGGCGCGCAATAATCTGGGGACGGTCTACCTCGCCATGGAGCGCTGGGAAGAGGCCGCCGACGTCTATCGCGACCTCCTCGATGAGCAGCTGTACACCACGCCCGAATTGGCACACAACAATCTGGGATGGGCCTACTTTAATTTGGGGCGCAACTCCGAAGCCCTGGAGCATCTGCGGATGGCCGTTCATCTGTCGCCGGAAATGTGTCTGGCCGACAACAACCTGGCGCGCGTCTACGAGGAGATGGGCAACTACAGCGAGGCCGATCGCCACTACCGGGCGGCCATCGAAAAATGTCCGCGCAACTATCAGGAACCCCATTTTTATCTCGGGAAATTGCTCGAACAGCAGGGCGATGATCGCGCGGCAGAAGCCCACTTCGAGCGATGCGTCGAGATTCGCTCGCAAAATGATATCGCTCAGCGCTGTCGACAGTATCTGCAGCTATTTTGAGCTCACGTGACTGCCGGGGTCAACGTCATTACAGCGGGGCGGCGTCGACATCGACGACAAAGGTCAATTCCTCTTTGTTCTGGAGTGTC
>CAYUPT010000045.1:0-13278 GCA_964446725.1 uncultured Bradymonadales bacterium
TAACCAGCCGGTCAGCGTTTTGCAGCTGCCGACACCCGGCCCGGTGTCTCCCGATTATGCCTACCCGAAGAGTCGGTTTGAACCCGACTCCCGCAGAGCCCGGTTGAACCCTGCGCCGCACCGGCGTGCCCCGGCACTCATTCCGAGCCCGCCCACCCTGACGATGGGTTGGGACCCGGAGACTGCGCCCGACTGCACTCGTACACAGGGGCCGCCGCCCGTCTCGGAAGGTCGAAGAATACGCAAAAGCGATTCTCGTCTTCGCGCGCTCCTCCGGGGTGGGCCCGTTTTCGATGAAATCACCCCGGAGTGTGAGCGAGCTCACAGAGCAAGCGCTCGACGTCCCTTCCAATACTATTATCGACGATTCGGGGTGCGATCTTGCGTATTTTTTTCAAATCGGGCCCCCGACGTCGGCGATGTCCTCCCAGACAAGCCCCCATCCAGCCAACTGGCCCAGACGTTGGCAATTGCCCTGCCCCCCCACCGGGTGTCTTGACAGTGCCCGCCTGCCCCGCGAGGCTCGACACCGACAAATCGATGACTCGACACAGCCACGCTGTCCGACGCCCCGGTGTATCCATGGCCTTCGAAGAACTGGAACCGATCGACGCATTCTGCGACCGCCACGACTTGCCCTTCGATTCCGAGCGGGCAAAGCGGATGACTCACTACCTCGATTTGTTGATGCATTTTAACGATACACTGGGCCTTATCGGCCCTCGCGACCGCCAGACCGTGGTCGACGAATTGCTCGTCGACAGCCTCGTCGCCGCCGTCGCCCGCCGGCCCCGGGGCGAGATGTTAGATGTGGGCACCGGCGCCGGACTGCCGTCGATTCCCATTAAACTGATCTTCGACGACCTTCCGATGACGCTGGTCGAACCCAAGGGCAAGCGCACCACCTTTTTGAAGATCGCGATCCACCGGCTCGAATTGAGCAATGTGGAGTTATTCAAGGACCGCATCGAGGAATTCGACCGCACGGGCTTTGATTTCGTGGCCTCCAAGGCCTTCCAAAACCCATCGACGTGGCTCGAAACCGGACTCGACTACACCGCCCCCACCGGGGCTGTCATCTGCATGGCCCGCCGAAGCGACCGCGACGACCTGGTCGAGGTCGCCGACGAACTCGGCCTGGGACTCGTCGGCGACGCCAGCATCGGCGCCGACGGCCCCGAACAGCGCGTCTGCTATGCATTCGAACGGGTCTGAACAATCCCCCTGGAGGCATCGATGACCATGGACACCCTGGTGTTCGCCGTCGTTATCGTCGCATCTCCGTATTTGATGCTGGCTTTGACGACCGCCGTAATAGGCGTGAACTGGAAGCGCGCGGCCCGCCAAATGCAGCTCGACTACCCCGGTTCACTCAATCCATTTCAAAAACCGGTATTGTCCGGAGATCACCGCGGCCACTACGTCCAGGTATCGATGGATAGCATCCTCACCGCCGGAATCGGTGGCTCCCACCTGTCGCGGGCGACCAGTCGGTACGAGCGCAAACAGATCCCCTGGCCGAAATACTACACCAAGATTGACGTCGAATTGTCCAATCACTGGTATTTTGAGTTTCAGATCGCCGTCGACGGCGCCAGTGTCTACGACACCGCCGACGCCGAAACAGACGAACAGCGCCGGCGCCTCCTCGATGACCGCCGCCTCCACCAGGCCCTGACGTCGCTCCAACAACAAGCCCAGGGCGTCTACATCGAATACGGAGTCCTCTCCATCACTCGACGCCGTCGCCCCTTTCGCCCCACCACACTCCAGAAGTTGATCGATGACATTGTCGATGCCGCCGAACGCCTCGACGAAACCGCACTCGATGTCATTGACGAACCGGTGCCCTCCGATGACGACGTCGGTCGCCAGGCGCCGATCGATGTATCGGCTCTGGTGTGAGCGAATAACCGCACACTTCAAGGGCAGCGAATAAATCTGGCATTCCGTGACTTGTCATCTACCACAACCCTTGTCGTACTGGCCGCACCCCGAAACCTTCGGTACGATTTCACTTCCACCGTTCGTCGATCGACTTTCGACGGGAGTTTACGTTGTCGACCACACTGATTGTAGTTGTTGTAGCCATCTTGATCTTTGTGATCATCCCCATCGGCCTGGCCGTCTATCGGTCCTGGAAGAGGCCGAAGGCCTGGGATGAACTCGAAGAGCGACGTCATCTGGACGTCGAGGGCCAGGACGGCGACGGCTCCACGACCCGCCTGGCCGGCACCGTTCGTTCCAAAGATGTGGAAGTCTGGATGGATTCCGAAATCGCCGCCGAAGGTAAAAGCGGTCCGCCCCACGCCCAGTACACCAATGTGGAGGTCCCGCTGAAATTCATCGACGACTCCCAGATCTGTATAAAGACCAGCGGCATCACCCCCAGTCTGTGGCGCAAAATCCTGACCGGTCCCGGTGGCTTCGAGCACAAATCCGACGAGGTCGCCGGCAATTTGACCGAGGCTCTCCGAAAGGCCTTAAAGACCAGTGCCAGCCGGGCCCTGCTCGACGCTCTTTTGAAACCGGACAGCGAGCTGCACATCGAAGAGGGTACACTGCGCTACACGCAGCCCGGACAGGTCTACCAGACGCAGCGCCTCAAAGATCTGGTCGATGACATTGTCGATATCGCCCTTCATCTCGACGATATTTTTGCCAGAGAACAACTCCCACCGCGCGACGACGTCGACGAGCACGAACCATCGTCCACTGACCTGTCGGCCTGACGCGATACTATTTCCTGGAACCGACGGAATCCAAGATATGCTCAAAAAGACCATCACCGCTGTAGTCGCCACCTTCATGTTGGTGTCGATCGGCTGCCAATCGTCGCCTCCAGAAGAGACGACCCAGCAGTCGGAGGCGACCACCGACGAATCCCTGGAGGTCGCGACATTTGCCGGCGGCTGCTTCTGGTGTATGCAGCCGCCCTTCGATGAGCTCGACGGCGTCGATTCCACCGTCGTCGGCTATACCGGCGGGACTCAGGAAGAGCCGACCTACCAGCAGGTCAGCTCCGGACAGACCGACCACCTGGAGGCCGTCGAGGTCCGCTTCGATCCCCAACAGATCGGCTACGATCAATTACTCGACGTCTTCTGGCGCAGCATCGATCCCACCGACGACGGTGGTCAATTCGCCGACCGCGGCGACCACTATCGCACCGCCATCTTTTATCACGACGACCAGCAGCGCCAACTCGCCGAAGCATCGCGCGACGAACTCGACGACACCGGCCCCTTCGATAAGCCCATCGTCACTCCCATCGAAGCAGTCGATACCTTCTGGGTCGCCGAGGAATACCACCAGGACTACTACCAGAAGAATCCCGACCACTACCAAAGTTACTACCGCGCATCGGGACGGGCCGGATTTCTGGAAGACACCTGGGGCCAGTAAATGAGCACCGATAGCGCTCTGCATCTGAACTGGCCTCAATCCACGTCGTGTTCGTCCGATGCCGTCGGCTCACCGATCCGCCGGCGCGTCCGCGCCGTGTCGACAACTCGACAGGGTGGCACCAGCAAGCCCCCCTTCGACAGTTTCAATCTCGGGTATCACGTCGGCGACGATCCCGGCGCCGTCGATGATAACAGAGCGCGACTCAATAAATTTGCCGGCGATGACATCCGATTTTGCTGGCTTACTCAGGTCCACGGAACAACGGTCGTCGACGCCGCCGATGTGGCCGACGCCGACGCCCCCGTCGAGGCCGACGCCTCGGTGAGTCGTACCCCGGGCCTGGCCTGTGCGGTGTTGACGGCGGACTGTCTTCCGGTGCTGATGGGTGATCGCGATGGCACCTGTGTTGCCGCCGCCCACGCCGGCTGGCGCGGGTTGGCTGCCGGCATTCTGGAGGCCACCGTCGATGCCACCGACACCGACCCGTCCAGACTCGTCGCCTGGCTCGGCGCCGCCATCGGCCCCGACGTCTTTGAGGTCGGCCCGGAGGTCGTCGATGCCTTCGTGGCCTCCGATGAAGGGGCCCGCTCGTGCTTTCGGGCCTCCCCATTTCACCCCGACAGCCGCTGGGTCGGCGACCTCTACGAATTGGCCCGCCGCCGACTTCGCCGATGCGGCATCGAGGCTATCGTTGGCGGTGGCGCCTGCACCTACAGCGACGAGAATCGCTTTTTTTCGTATCGACGCGACGGCACCACCGGACGTATGGCCACTGCCATCTGGCTTCGCGATCGAAATTAGCCGACCGTCCAGCCACAACGGACCGATGACGTCCCACACATCTCGGGGGTATCTGGCGTCCACATAGGATGGATCATTCTGTCTGGCGTTTGCCGATCCGTGTCTATCTTCGCGATCGGTCACCTCATCGGTCACCTCAACGGCTGACCGGACGCTGTCCTTCTTTCACCGCCTTTGTCTCCATCGGTTTGTGTCATGACCGAACACTCCCATATCCCAGCCGGCTATGACGTCGTCGAGACCATTTCCGAAAGCTTTGGCACCACCGTCTATCGGGCCCGTCATCGACAACAGAACCGACCGGTCATCCTCAAGTGCCTGACGATGGTACAGCCGACATCGCGCGATATCGTGCACTTCCGACGCGAATTCGATATTGGCGCCCAACTTCAGGGCCCGGACCTCATCGACATCTACAGTATGGAATACGTCCATTCCACACTGGTGCTCATCGAAGAGGACTTCGGCGGGCAATCACTCGATAAGACCCTGAAGAGTCAGCGCTTTGATATCGACGAATTTCTGGTGCTGGCCATCGATATTGCAAAAGCCGTCGGCCGACTCCACAGACAGGGGGTAATCCATCGCGATATCAACCCCTCGAATATCGTCTGGAATCGCGACAGCGGAGAACTCAAGATCATCGACTTCGGTCTGTCGACTCGTTCCACCGAACTTCCGACCGGCGGCCTACTCGCCAGCACCCTCGGCACCCTGCCCTATATCGCCCCCGAGCAGACCGGTCGCACCCGTCGCCCCATCGACTACCGCTCCGACTACTACTCGCTGGGGGCCACATTTTACGAATTGCTCACCGGCAGCCGTCCCTTCGAACAGGGAACTGCCGGAGAATTGATTCACGCTCATCTGGCGCGTCAACCGGTGACGGTCCATGACCGCCGCCCCTACGTGCCAGTCGTACTCTCAGAACTCATCGCACGGCTGATGGCAAAGTCCGCCGAGGATCGCTACCAGAGCGCCCAGGGGCTGGTCTACGACCTCCAACATTGCCTTCGACAATTTCGCACTACCCAGGCCATTGCCGATTTTGAACTGGGCGAACGCGACCACCGGCAATCGCTTCGTATTTCCCATCGTGTCTACGGGCGCGACGAGGAACTGGACCGACTTCACTCCGCACTGGAACAGACCCGACGCGGCGGCCGTCATCTGGTTGTTGTCGAGGGAGTCAGTGGAATCGGTAAGTCGCTTCTCGTAGACCAGCTTCAGGCACCGACGCTGGCCGCCGACGGGTGGTTTGTATCCAGTAGCGCCGAGCCCACGCCTCAACAGACTCCCTACAACGCCATCTCCGATGCCTTCGGCCAATTGCTGACACAACTACTCAGCGGAAGTCGTCGGCAACTCCAAACCTGGCGCACCAAACTGCGAACCGCCCTGGGCGACGACGCCTCCATGCTCAACTCTGTGGTCCCCGAACTCGAATTACTGCTCGGCGAGATTGCCGATGCTCCTGCCACCGATGCCGCAGAGGCTCAACATCGATTCCACAACGCCGTGTCGCGCTTTGTCGGCCTCTTTGCCAACGAGTCGACCCCGCTGGTCGTCGTCCTCGACGATCTTCACTGGCTCGACGGTGCCTCCGCAGCACTGCTCGAGCAGCTTTTGACCGATGACGACCTCCAATATCTGCTCGTCGTCGGTACTCGTCGAGTCGCCCCCTCCGCCGAGCAACCGGATTCCGAAAATCTGATCGACCGCCTGCACAACCGATCGGTCTCCGTCGACACCATCCGACTTGAAGCGCTGGACGATCAAGCGATATCGAAAATCGTCGCCGACAGCCTCAGCACCACCGTCGACCATATCCACCCCCTTGCGGAATTGACGTCGGCGAAAACGTCGAACTCCCCGTACTTCGCCGTACAATTTTTACGAAGCCTCATCGAACGCAATCTGCTGTGGTTTGATGCCGATGCCAGCAGTTGGCGCTGGGACCCGGCAGGGATTGCCGAGTTGCCGGTCACCGACAATCTAGTCGATCTCTTGCATTCCCGTCTGGAGACACTGCCCGACCGAACGCGCCAACTGCTTATCGACGCCACCTTCATCGGGCATACCTTCGATGTCGACACCATCGCCGAAATCACCGATACACCCCGAATCGAGGTCTACCACTCTCTGGAGCCCGCTCTACAAGGTGGCATCGTACTCGCCGCCTCCGAACTCGAGTTATCCGACCCCGATGATCTCGATTCACCGACCTATTTTCCACGGCTATCCTTTTCCCACGACCGAATTCGAGAAGCCACAGCCCGTCTGCTTGACCCCGGTAAAAGTACGGGCGTACAGCTTCGCGTCGGCCGACGACTCGCCGCATTGCTCGACGAGTCGGAAGACGACCGACTCCTCTTTGCCGCCGTCCACAACCTCAATGCCGCCACCGAATTGATCGACCGTCGCGCCGAGCAACTCAAGGTCCTTCGACTCAACCAGCGAGCCGCCCACCGAGCGTTTGAACAAAAAGCCATCGCCGAGGCGGCCCGGATCCTCAGCCCGGCGAGCCGGGCCATCGACGACGACATCTGGACGCAAGCCCCTGATGTTGCCAGGGATATCCTGCATATGAGCGCCGAATCCGCACTATTGCTCGGCGACTATGAAACCACCGGAAAAACCATCGATCGAGCATTAGCACGACTCGACGACCCACTTGAGGCTGCCCCCTTTTATTGCCTGTTGATTCGACAGTTGACACTCAACGCCGAGTTGACCGAGGCCACCGAAGTCGGTCAGCGGGCTCTTCGCGAACTGGGCTACGAACTACCACTATCGAATCTCGACGATGCTCTTGAAAACACCTTCGATCGTATCGCGATCCAACTGAAAACACTGTCGATCGACGACATCATCCACCTTCCCTGCAAACCGGACCGCCGTGCCGACGCCGCCCTAAAAATCCTCGGCGTCCTCCACCCGGCTGCGGGACTTGTTCAGTGGGAGCTGTTGCAGCTCGTCGGCCTCAAAGCCACAGCGCTGACCCTCGACATCGGAGTGCGCCCCGATTCAGTGGTCGCCCTGGCGATGTACGGCGCAGCACTGTGCTCTCGTGGTCAGCCCCATGTGGGCTATCGAGTCGGTCGAATCGCCATGCGACTGGCGCGCCGATTCGATCGAAAATCTATTCTAACCCACACGCTCTTCACCGTTGCCACGATGATCCTTCCCTGGTCTCGCCCTATCAAAGAGAGCCTGGAGCTACTCGACGAGGGCTATCACGCCGGCCTTCAGTCCGGAAACCATCTCTTTGCCGGCTACAGCCTCTTTATGAAGGCCCTCCACCAATTTCATCTGGGCCGCGATCTGCATGCTATATTGCGCAGGTCCACCCATAGTCGCGACGTCAATTGGGCGCTGCACAATACCACAGGCGTCGACCTGTCGATTGCTCTTCGTATGATCACCCAGAATCTCGTGGGGCTGACCGACGGCGTCCACACCTTCTCCAGTGACGACGTCTCCTCGGCTCCGGCGCTTATTCAGCGCTGTCGAGACCACAACACCCGTTCGGCCATTGCCATCTTTGAAATTGCCCGCGCCCAGATTGAATATACCCACGGTAACTCTGGAGACGCCGCCGAACGATTGCTCGAGACGGGCGAAGATCTCGATCCTCTTCTGGGCACCTTTGAACGAGCAAGACACGTCTTCTGGCTGGCCCTGGCTCTTATCGATGTGGCACTTACCAAAGGCGGCAACGACAGCGACGATCAGCGGCGACAACATATCGACGAGCTGCGTCGCATACTCGCCAGTTACGCCGACGATATCCCATCGAATTTCCAGACGCGACTTCAATTTGTCGACGCTGAAATCGCCAGACTCGACGGAGATCTCGAAACCGCAATCAACGGCTACGACGACGCAATCTCGTCGGCTCGCTCTGAAGATCTGCTTCATCTGGAGGCACTGGTCAACGAACGCGCCGGGCGCTTCTGGCTCGACGAGGGTAAACCAGATTTCGCCTTCCTCTATCTTCGCGATGCCTTTGACCTCTATGAATTGTGGAAGGCTCATCGCAAGGTTCGGCAACTCCGCGATGAATTCGGCGTTCAACTGCTTCGTCACCGCCCCCACAATCCGACTTCCTCCTCGTCGTCGAGCGCCGATGCCATCGACCTCGATAGCATCCTTCAGGCCTCCGAGGTCATTGCCAGTCATCTGGAATTCGATGAATTACTGCCGGCACTCATGGAGGTCACCCTCGAGAACGCCGGTGCTGCGCGCGGGACTTTTTTCGTCGCCGACGACGATGACCTGTCGGTCGCCGTCCAGGGCGATGCCGAAACGGAACCGGTCTTATTTGATCCCCCGATCGCTCTCGATGATTGGAACGACGGTCCCCGCTCCATTGTGCGTTACGTCCATCGCACCGGCGAAGTACTCGTTTTACAAAGGGCCTGCCGCGACGAGCGATTTCAACACGATCCCTATCTGCGAGACCACCGCATACGCTCCGTATTCTGTATTCCCACCGACATCCGGGGCCAACTGCAGGGTCTGTTGTATGTCGAAAACAATCTGGTCTCCGATGCCTTCGATCCAGAGCGCGTCCGCATCCTGAGCATACTGGCCAGTCATATCGGCCTGGCACTCAACAAGGCCCGGCTCTACAGCCGGTTGCACGAAAAGAGTCGGCGCTTTCGACAACTCGCCGAAAATATCCGGGAGGTCTTCTGGCTTATGGAGTATCCGTCCCGTGATATTACCTATCTCAGTCCGGCCTACGAGCCTATCTGGGGACGACCGATGCCCGCGCTGCCGATCTCCATCGACGAGTGGAGCCGAAATATCGTCGCTGATGACCGGATCTCCGTCGAGGAATCGCTTCGAGATGACGTCGCCTCCGGTGAATACGACATCACCTACCGCATCAAACGACCTTCCGGCTCCCTGCGCTGGATTCACGCTCGCGGATTTCCAATCACCGACAGCAACGGAGTCATCCATCGCATCGCCGGTATCGCCCGCGACATCACCCGTGAGCGCGAGGTGGCGCGGATGAAAGACGAATTCATCTCTGTGGTCAGCCACGAACTTCGCACCCCGCTGACGCCCATTACCGGGATCTTCTCGATGCTCAGCCGCGACTACCGTGATGAACTGCCGGAAGACGTCAACAAGATGACCGAACTGGGCCTTCGCAACAGTCGACGACTGCTCAGCCTTATCGACGACCTCCTCGACATCCAGAAGCTGTCGATGGACAAAGTCGATTTCAACTACGAGATTTTCGATATTCGCGAAATTGTCGAGGAGGCGGTCTCGCTCAACACCGCACTCGGAGACGCCCGCAATATCCAGTTCGAACTCGATCCCTGCGATGTGCCACTGGCGATCTGCGGCGACCGCAGCCGATTGATCCAGATTTTGACAAACCTGATGTCCAACGCCGTCAAATTCAGCCAACCCGACGACGTGGTGACCATCAAAATCCGGCGAACCGCCGATAATGCCAGGGTTTCGGTCATCGACCACGGCCCCGGAATCCCCGTCGAGGTCCGCGACAAGATCTTCGAGAAATTCACCCAGGCCGACGCCACCCTGACCCGCCAACACGGCGGCATCGGGCTGGGGCTTGCCATTGCCCGCTCCCTCGTCGATCGACTCGGCGGACGCATCTACTTTGAAACCGAACTCGACAAGGGAACGACCTTTCACGTCGAGTTACCCCTGGCAACCCAACCCCGGGAAACCCCGCCCAAGCGCCTGCACTAACCCCAAAATACACCCCCTCGTGGTGCTCCGACGTACATGCATCACCCTTTATTTCCGCCACTTCCCCGACTTTCGCCCCCCTGCTCACCTACTTCATCTCGCGCCTCCGGCAGGTGAGCTAACTACCAATTATTCACAATCCGTCTACTTCGGCCCATCTGACATAGAGAGGCCTGAATCTCACTCCTCGACGATGCTCCGCGCCGCCTGTGGAATTCGATTCAGGCCTATTATGCTGATTTTTCTTGGTCACGCCGTGTCATGGATCATGCGGTTTCATTTGTCCCACCATGTCCTCAATAGACGACCGTCAATTCCAAGCCCGTCGTCTCGCCTTCGCCCCAGCCGAGCATCGGACGTACTTCGGCAGTAAAATCACGGTCGACCTGACCACGGCGGGGCTGTCCATCGAGACCAAACCGGCGCCAATAGGCGAGATTGGCAAAACCAAAGCCAATGGCAGCACCTCCGATGACGTCGCCGAGGTGATGACGACCATCCTGGATTCGGGTTGCAGACACCCAACCGGCCCCACCCATCAGTGCTGCCTGCGAAGCAATGCCGGCGACCCGGCTGACCGGCGTTGCAGAATCGCCCCAGACAAACCGACCACCGACCGATAGCGACATATAGCCAGCCAGGCTGAATGACTGTGAGGCGTGTCCAGAGACAAAGGCTTTTTGCCCTCGATTCAACACGTGCTCCGTATCTTCGCGCGCCTCGGCAAACTCATCGCCCTCGTACCGCGAACAGTCGACGTCATCGGGCTGTGTCCCCTCACCGCACATATGAAGTCGAAGCCGATCCTGATAATCCGGACGCAATCGACCAGTCCCCACCTTTATGACGTCCACTGTCCCCGCAGTCAGTGCCGCAGACTCCAGAAATCCCACCATCGTATCGTGTACGTGTTGCGCAGATCCCTGATCTCCCAGCCCCCAGGCCAGCGACTCCTGAACCCCCAGATAGACACCGCCCCCGACAACTGAATACGCCAGCAACCGCAGTGGAACGGTGGATTCCGGCAGATATGTCCGACCGATCTCGCTTTCGTAGCGCTCTGCCAGTAACTCCTCACTGGTTCGCTCATGACTCGGCCCAATCAGCGCTGGACTGCGCGCATCCATGCTGCGGCCGACGGCAAACGTCCCAATCCCGGCAGTAATAAGGCCGTAATCAATCAGGTATGTCGGCGTCCACCACCCCTGTTGAGTCTGCGATCGTTCTTGAGTCTGTTGTTCCCCCACCTGTTGTGGAGGTGTCACGTCGGTCTCGGCCTGAGCGACCGCCGGCGTTCCAGTAAAAAAGAAAACCGTTATCACTGCCAACGCCGAAAGCCGGGCCCCGAACGCATTTGTAACCGCGGATTTATTACCTTCGAAAGACACCATAGACACCTCATCACAACAATATTCATCCATTTCCATCACTCATTTTTATCACCGACCAGTCATCGAAGGTGATGTACGCAATGGTAGTCGACCTCGCAGCACTGACCAAAGAGCCCTCGATCTTCAGACACCGAATCAGATTTCAGATATCCCGAAAATCGCCCCCCAATGCATCTCCGACGTAGATGCATCGGCCTTAAATTACGGGCTCTCCGCGCAGAAGACCGCCTGCCCGAACATGGCGAATTCCATCGCCGTTACAGACTGACACATAAAAATCCGCAGACCGTCCCCGTCCTCCGCCGACAACAGTCTTGAGGCCATTACCGAATCCATTGCCTGGAGACTTCCACAATGACACGACCCCGCCGACACATCGACGGCCAGATAGTCATGATGACTCGCCGCTGTTTTCAGCGCCGCTTTTTACTCCGCCCCGACGACTGGATCAACTCGGTTATTGCCTTCGAGATCGGTCGCTATGCCCCGCGCCACAATCTGTCGATACACGGCGTAATGGCCATGTCCAACCACATCCACAAAATCGCATCGGACCACGAGGCCAACCGAAGCGACTATATGCAAAATACGATGCGTGAAATCTCGAAGGCCCGCAATCGCCACCTCAACCGAACGGGCTCCCTGTGGGACGGTCGACCCTATGGTGATACCTATATCCTCCAGCAGGAGTCCATCGAGGAGAAATTGCTGTATATTTGGCTTAATCCTGTCAAAGCCGGGCTCGTGCAGCGCGCCGAAGACTGGCCGGGCTTCAAAATTTTGCCGCGCCACTGGGGCAAGACCTTGACCATTCCCGTTCCCGAACAGGCCGACTATTACGGACGCTATTCACCGGAGGTCGTCGAATTTACTCCGCAGCCTCCGCCTGGATACCGGGATATGCCCATTGAGGAGGCCCGCGAGTACTTCGAGGAGTTGCTCCGCGACGCCGAAGACGAATTCCTCAAACAGTACTCCGCCCAGGCCTTTGCCGGCCCCAAAAAAGTGCGCAGTGTAGACCCGACCTCCCGGCCTTCCAATGACGACATCTACGCTCACAACCACAACGGCCCCCGCTTTGCGGCCAAAGACGCAGAATTGATCGAGCGCGCCAAAGCCCGCTATGAACAATTTTTGAGGGACTACGAAAAACGCCGCCAGCGCTGGGTAAAAGGTCAAACCAACATCTGCTTTCCAGCCGGTACCGTCTGGTTCCGAAAATGCACGCCCTGCCAGTGCAGTGACCCCGACGACGATGAACCCGGCATTTTTGCGTCGGGTACTCCTCCCGGATAGGCCCCGGCGGTTCGACATTCAGGGGGGGGAACCATTCAGCAGCGATGGACCAATATGTGCCATCGTACTCATAACGCCTCGAGCCGACGAGCCCCCCGGCACCACGCGCTCAGAGATCGAGGGATGCTCATCCGTTCTGGCGACGACGGACGCTGCCAAACAACCTGTCAAACGCTGCCGGCCAGGCGGTTGACGAACTCCGCCAATCGCATTCAGTGTTGAATCGATTGTAGTAATGAAGCGTCCGAATATGTGTCGCTCCATCGCCCTGGAAGTAAATGTCGAATGCCGAGTCGTAATGCCCACTCATGATCGCGAGAATTCGAAACCGAACTCAACTTCTGTAACCGGTGCGATTCGTAGATTCGATCACGGGCTACGTGAGATTCTGTGGAATCTGCGTTTGCTGCCGATATCGGAACCAGCGCCTCGACGGCGCAACGGTCAATTCCGCACACCGGGGGCGCTGGCTGTCGCCGCAATGCTTTTGGGGCTGAGCCTTCCGGCGATGGCCCAAGAGAACTCGCCGGATTTCGACGAACCCGCTGGAAACGTGCTGCCTCAACACCGTATTTCTAGTCAGAGTAATCCGCCATCGGCGACGTCCGGTCCTCAACGCCGGGGTGGCGACGAGAGCAACAGC
>CAYUPT010000046.1:0-1736 GCA_964446725.1 uncultured Bradymonadales bacterium
CTACGCGACGGCACGGTAATTCGGAAGACGACAGCCTGTATAGCTACTTTTTTAAGATTTGACGCCACCACTCCGGAGCGAAGGGCCAATCGAGTGTAACCGCCGATTCGAGCCGAAAATGTCGGAAACTGCACTTAACTTACCGGCATTGCTGTGAAGGGGCGGTTTTTTTCGCCCCGGAGTGTGAGCAAACTCACAGAGCAGGCGCTCGACGTCCCTTCCAATACTATTATCGACGATGTGGGGCCCGATCTTGCGTATTTTTTTTTGCAAACGCTGCTCACCTCCGGGCCACCATGCATTCAGATTCGCCGGTGATTGAGTTCCAGTTTGCTCATCCCCGGGCGCCCGGGTCACTTTGCACTGCGTCATGCGGCTGATACCGTACGCGCTTGAACCTGCGGTGCGATGTCGCATCCAGGCGCGGTCTCATCGATTCTCAGGGAACTGCGATGCATCTGGACTCTCTATGCTGGTATCTCTCACGCTTGGCGGCCCTTGTGGCCACTTTTGCTGTGATGGCGTTGGTATGGGCCTGCGGCGATGTGGCATACGCCGCCGACGAGACCTCCGGGGCCGACTCATCGCCCTTCGACGCCTTCCCGGCGCTGGAGGGCTACGGCGACGATGAACCCCGTCTCGACACCGCTCGACAATTGCCCGCCATCGATGACGAACAGCGGCCGGCACCGCCCGACGAGCCCGTCGAGTTGAGAATCACCGCCGACGAACCGCTGTACTACGAAATCGCCGGCCGATTGCGCATCGATGTCGACGACTACGACTTTCAGACCGATTATCGATCGGCACTGCTCGTGGAGTACCGACCGGTCTCCGAATTGCGCCGCCAACGGCTTCCCCGCTGGGCCTCCGATGTATCGACGGAGGATTCCATCGCCGATGGCCAACCCATGGTGGCCCGAATCTCCGATTTTTCGGCGATCTTTGAACATCCTCTGCAATTTCGCGGCTCCACCTATCCTCATCGCCTCCTGCAGGATGCGCGATTTAGTTTCCGGCTCGATGAACGCGGTCGGCTCGGCGACGTCCAGATCCACCCGCCGACCAACCCCGTCGCCCGCGCCACGCTGGAAGACATCATTCGACTTCTCGCACAATCCCATCCGGCTCTTCCCGAAGAAGCCGTCGGCCCCGGAGATACCTGGAGCGACAGCGTCGAACTTCTCAGCGAAGGTGACAGCGCCCAGTGGGAACAACAGCTGGAGACCGAATATCGATTTCACCAGTGGGTTCGGTGTGGCAGCGCCGCCTGCGCTCAGATCGAGGTGGAGCGCGACATCGATGTCGTCGGACAACACCGGGGGCGACGCGTCGATACCGACAGCTCGGCGGACGCCACGGCCCGTGCCACCGTCTTATTTCGACCCGACGACGGCCGCATCATCTCCTCGCACTGGAGGCTCAGCGCCGACACACAGACCTCCGCGGAGCGAAACGACGACCAATCGCTGCACCAATACGACACTGAGGTCCTGATGGAGACCGCCATCAGAGCTACCACCCGATAGCCAATTGAATCTCCCGGGCCAGTCCTTCACATCCAGCGGTGGAGACGGGCTACGCAATCAGAATACGCGATAGATGACCGATACGACCTCTACATCCGCCTCCGTCGACGACAGCGATGCCTCCGGCGAACACCCCGTCGATACAGACGGCGACACCAGAGGCGAATCCGACGGCGACACCAGCGTGAAAACCGACGGCGACACCAG
>CAYUPT010000046.1:1836-5268 GCA_964446725.1 uncultured Bradymonadales bacterium
CTCGGCGAGGGGGCGATGGGCAAGGTATATCGCGCCGAACACGTATTGATGGAAAAGACGGTGGCCATCAAAGTGCTGCGCGGTGAGATGACCGACAACGACGAGATGGTCGCCCGCTTCCAGCGCGAGGCACGGGCTGCTGCGGCCCTGGAACATCCCAATGTGTGTCAGGCCACCGACTTCGGTCAGCGCGACGACGGCTCCTTTTTTCTCGTCATGCAATTTCTGGAGGGCCGCACACTGGAGGAGACGCTCCGCATCTTCGGGCGCCTGGATACCGAGCGGGCTCTCGACATCGCCCGCCAGATCGCCGATGCCCTGCAAACGGCCCACCGCAAGGGCATTGTTCACCGCGATCTCAAGCCGGAAAACATCATGCTCGTCGACCGCCAGGACGACGACACCGTCAAGATCATGGACTTCGGCATCGCCCGCATCCTCGCCGCCACCGGCGACAGCGATGACGATGGCGACGCCGACGACGAGACGCGCCTGACCCGCGAGGGCATGGTCTACGGCACCCCCCACTACATGTCGCCTGAACAAGTCGCCGGCGATGACGTCGACGCCACCACCGACCTGTACGCCCTGGGCATTATCCTCTTTGAGATGCTCACCGGCGAGCCCCCCTTTGACGGAGACAATATCGCCCGCATCATGGGCAAGCATATCACAGAGCCGATACCGGCCCTCGACGATCGAACCTCTCAACAGAACTATCCGGCGGCGCTTCAACAACTGGTGGAGCGCCTGCTGGCCAAAGATCTCGACGCTCGCCCCCGCTCCGCCCGGGAGGTTATCGAGGCGATCGAGGCCATCGATCTCGACGGAGATGGCCCGTCGACAACGGCCCGCGTCAGTACCGAGGTAAGCGAGCAACTGCGCGACGGTGCAACGGGCCTTGTGGACGCCGTCGGTCCCGCTACCGATCGACTGGCACCGGCGGCCTCTCGTCTGACCTCCATGATCGGCGTCGGCGCCAACGGGATCGGTGCCCATCTCCGGGCCGCCGTAACCGGTGTAGCCGAATTCTGGACGGGCCTACCGCGACTGGAACGGCGGATTGCCGCCGGTTTATCGACGGCCTTTGTGCTGGGGGTAGTCCTGGTCTTTACGGTCTTTTCGCTGGTCTTTTCCGCCGATCGCCAGGCCGCCGCCATCGACGACCACCAACAGCAACTTCTGGAGGACGACGATATCGCCAATGCCGTCGACGAGGCCCGCTCCGGAGATCGCACCGCACTCGACGATCTCATCGACCAGCGCGACGGCGATCCCCACCTGCGCTACCTGGCGCTGATGGCCGATCTCGAGGCCCACCGCTCCGTCGACCTCGCCGACGAGGCCAAACAGATCCTCGAACTCGACGGCCGCTACGCCCACGACCCCGAACTCGTCGACGAATTACTCGACAACCTCCGAGGTGACGACGACATCGAGGCACTGCTCGCCGATCACATGAGTTCCACGATCCGCGAGGAGTTGGCCGAACGAGCCCACTCCGGAAGTCGGCAAGCCGTGCGCAACACCGCCTACGAATTCTTGAACGAATACGGCGAATTCGAGGCCCTGGCGCCCTGGCAGCAGCGAAGCGCCGAGCTTCGCCAGACCTACAATTGCTCGGAACTCGAAGAAATTCTCGACGACCTTCGACGCTTCGGCGACCCCCGCGCGATTCCGGCGCTCGAAGGCCTGCAGTCGATGCGCACTCGCGGCTGTGGGACGCTCAACCTCCAGGACTGCATCGGCTGTGTGCGCGCAGAACTCGGCGACGTGATCGACGAGCTCTCCGAGGACTGATCGAGGCCGCCGTCGCGCTCTCCCCGGCCGCCTGCCGTCGAACCCCTGTTTGCATCCCTGCGCAGCGGTCGCTACTCTAGCATGCAGGTAATTTCTACAGGACGTGCTGACGATATCGGCTTTTTGATACCCTTGTGTTGAGAGTGTTGCCATGAACGCGTTACGTCGCCTGTTGTCTTCGACAACGTCGACCGGACCCCACGGTCTGCTGGCCGGTCCCGTCATCGCCGTCGCCGTCGTCGCCCTCGCTTCCGGCTGTGGCGCCGACGACACCTCCGGTGCGTCGGCGAACCAAAACAATGCTGAAAATCAGCAAAACGACGGACCTCAAGGTCCTTCGGCGCCCGATGTCGTCACCAGCATCGATACTGCTCTCGGTTCGTCGACCGTCGCCGCCGGCGATGTCGTCGATGTCTCCTGCGACTACCTCAATCCCGACGGCCACTCCGTCGATGTCGACGAGGAACTCCTCGATGGCGAAGAAGTTCTGCTGTATCCCGATGATGCCTTCATCGAAGACGACGGCCAGCTCATCGCCCAGCGGGCCGGAAGCGCCGAATTGGCCTGCCAGAATCCGGACGTCGGCTACACCGACCAGGATCCCGCGCAGTTGACCATCGAAGCCGGCGATGTGGCGACCACCGTCGCCGAACTCGACCAGTTTTCGATGAGTGCCGGCGATTCCGTCGACGCCTCCTGCAGCGCCTTTGACGAATTCGGCAATGAAGTCACCGATGCCGACTACGAATTGGTCGCCGACGTCAGTTCCTCGAATATCATCATCGACGACCAGGTGCTGTCGGCGACGATTCGCACCACCGGTATTTTCACCCTTAGCTGCCACGTCGACGGGCCGGCAGAGACGATCGGCGACGCCGTCGAAGTCTCGCCGGGCCTGCCCGACAATATTGAGGCCGACCCGACGCCCAATCAAGATATCTACAGCACCGGCCAGGTCGTCACCGTCGGCACCTACGTCACCGACCAGTACGGCAATTCCATTCCGGCCGTCGAACTCGACTTCAACGTCTACCCCGACCACCTCGAAAGCGAAGTCCTCGGTAATAATCGCTTCATGTTTTATGAAGACGGCACCTACTCGGTGACCGTCGACGTCGACGAACCGACCCTGGACGACCAGGAGTTGGGTGAACAACTCGAATTTGTGGTCAATGCCACCGGCCCCGACATCGACTGCATCGATCCCGTCGACGGCGAGATGATCGACCACCCGCCCGGCGACGAGATAACCTTTAGCGGCAATGTCAGCGACGACCACAACGTCGACGAAATCCTCATCAACGGCGATCCCCTGCCCGATGTCGGCAAGGGCAACTTCGAGACCACCATCGAGACTCGCTACGGCATCAATTTTGTCGACATTGCCGCCACCGACGAATACGGCGAAGAAAACGTCCGCACCTGTGCCTTTATGATCTCCGAAAACTGGGTCGACGAGGGAAGCTATGAGTACTCCTGGCAGGATTCGCTTATCGAGGACGTCGTCTCCCTCCAGCTTCGACAAGACGCCATCGACGACGGCACCCCCGCCAGTTGGTCCTGGCAAATCGAGAGTCTCAACGATCTCATCAACATGGTCGTCAACAGCGAGGGCCTTCGCCAGGAAGTCGA
>CAYUPT010000046.1:5368-13130 GCA_964446725.1 uncultured Bradymonadales bacterium
TCAACGATCTCATCAACATGGTCGTCAACAGCGAGGGCCTTCGCCAGGAAGTCGAAGCCGGGATCATCGCCGGAAACCCCTATCAGGAGAGCACCTGCGATGCTCAGATTACAGTCCTCGGCATCTCTTTTGTCGGCTCCGATCACACGACGAGTCTCGACCTGACCAACGATGGCATCGACCTCTTTGCCCGGCTCAACGACGTCGACATCGACCTGATGGTCGAACTCGACTCCTGGTACTGCCCGGGCACGTATTACCCGACCGTCGAATTGGAGTACGTGGAGATGGAAGCCGGCACCGAGCTCTTTATGTCCGGCGGCATGCCGACCATGGAACTCGACGACGTCTACTACGTAGAAACCGGCGAAATCGACGGCTCCTCGGACGGCTTTGGCGACTGGTTTTACAGTATCCTGACGAGCCTCGCCCAGGGAACATTCAGCGACATCGTGGAAGATACCTTCGAGGATGCCATCACCGACAACTTCGACGAGCTCTTCGGCGATCTGCTCGATTCCTTCGATATCGACTCGCTGGCCACCGAATTCGACGTGCCACGCCTCGACAGCAACGACACGATGACGCTGAACTTCGACTTCGGGTTCTCGTCGGTCGACACCTCGACGAGTCGTGCTCTCTTCGGGCTGGAAGCCGAAATTTCGCCGGGCCTTGACGACCCGTCGGATGCCATTGGCACCACGTCGCTGGGCGTCGCCCATCCGGCCGGGGATTTTCTCGACGACCCCTGGGTGCCGACGGCCACCGGGGCCGGCGTCCACGTCTCGCTGCTCAACCAGGCGCTGCACTCGCTGTGGCGAGGCGGCCTATTTCACGCCGATGTCGGCGGCGCTTTGGGCGACGACCTGCCCGACGACGTCGAGATCGACCTCGAGGTCGGGCTTCCGCCCATCGTCGACCTCGACGACGACGAAGCGGAGCTGATGCTCGGCGCAGTCAGCATCAGCCTTGTCTACCCCGGCATCTTTGATGAACCGGTGGAACTGGACGTCGGCGCCACGGCGACCACCGATGTCTCCATCGACGGCGACGAAATCGATTTCGACAATGTCGAACTCAACGAATTCCACCTGTCGCCGCGCGACATCTCGATTAACTCCGGGACCCGCGATGTCCTCGAAAACTTCCTGGGCGGTCTCTTCCAACAGATCCTCGATCAGTCGGTCAACGCCGCCATTCCGTCGCTTCCGATCCCGTCGTTCACCATCCCCGATTCCATGGATGGTTACGACCTTCCGGCCGGCGACGACATCGGACTGACCGGTCCCGACCTCGACCAGAACAGCACCCATCTTCGACTCGAAAGTGACTTCGGAATCCAGTGAGGCTCTCATGAGACGACAACTGACACGTATTGCCGCGCTGGCTGCCGCCGGCCTGCTGGCCTCGGCGACCGTCGCCTGCGGAGGCGACGACACCGAAGAACAAACCGTCGAGGACAACGACGCCAGCAACGACCAGGAGAGCGCGCCCGACGACGGCCATCTTCTACTCGATACCCAGCCGCCGCGCCACGCCTACGAAGTCGGTGGCTCACTGCGACCGGTGGCCACCGTCTACGACGCGGAGTGGAATGAGATCGACGACGAATACGTCGACCTGCAGTGGAGCGCCTCGCCCTCCGAACTCGCGAGCCGCGACGGTCAAAACTGGGATCTCGTCCGGGCCGGCATCGTCACCTTTGAGGCCTGCGCCGAATTGAGCGCACCGGCCCCCGACGACGCCGACAATGACGCCGAAAACCAGAGTGCCGGCGCCGACAGCACCACCATCTGTGACAGTATCGATGTTCCGATCGTCGACGACCAAAACCGCGTCGTCATCGACTCCCCACAGCCCGGCGAACACTTCGACGGCGCCGAAGACTCCACGATTCCCGTCTCCGGCTCTGTCGGCGACGAAATCGATGTCGACTCCGTCCAGGTCAACGGCCAGACAGTCGACGTCGACTCCAGCGGTCAATTCTCCCACGAGCTGTCGCCGAGGTTCGGCGTCAATGCCGTCACCGTTCGCGCCTTCGACGGCGTCAACGCCGATGACCACACCGCCTTCGTCAGCGCGCTGTGGGCTCCGGCCTATCGCGAACCCGTCGTCGACGACGACGGCATCCACACCTCCTTTGACGACGCCCTGTTGTTGACCCTGGGTCAAAACTTTTTGGACAACGGCGAGCCCTACACCGAAATTTCGGAATCCGAAATTATCACCGAGGACCTGGCCGACATCCTGGCGCTGGTCCTGGAGAACCTCGATATCACATCCGAGATTCCCAACCCGGTCGTCGACACCGACGCCCTGGTATTGAGCGTTCCCGATATCATCGTCGACGACCCGCACGTCGAGTTGTTGGCCACCGACGACGGCGTCGAACTCTTTGCCCAACTCACGGACACCACCATTGAGACCGACGGCTTTATCAGCCTCACCGACGAGACCGTCAGCCTTGAGGGCGACCTGCAGGCCACAGTCTCGCTGTATGCCACGCTGGACATCGAAAAGGCCGGCACCGACAGCGATTTCGACGTCGAGATGAACGACTTTGAACTCGCCCTGGAAGATGCGACCCCCAATTTCGACGCCGACGAGGCCAATGCGATCTTTGAATTGGCCGACAGCGCACTGCGCGACAATATCGAAGAGATCATCTTTGACAGCGTCGACCTGTCGTTTATCGACACTCTGCCGGACCTGGTGCTCGATATGCTCGATTCCCTCGATGAGGTCATGGCCGACCAGGAGTTTGAACTCGATCTGGACTTCGGCGAGCCGGTGACGATCTCGTTTGACGGCCAACCCGGTCAGTTTACGCCGGTTCGCGGCTCCGGTCTCGAGGGCCATATCGTCGCCGACATCGGTCTCGATGCCGAACCAATTCACGACGACAAACCGGGAATTCCGCTGTTGCAACCGGAGATGAGTCAGTCGCCGATGTTCGACAACAGCAACCTCCAGATCGGACTCGACCTCGCGGTCCTCAATGGCGTATTCCACAGTCTGTGGAACGCCGGATTCCTCGATCTGGACATCACGGAGTTGGTCCCGGAATCGTTCCAGAACATCATCAACGACGGCCACGCCGAAGGCATGCTGCCGCCGGTGATGCGTCCACCCACCGACGATGAACAATTCGACGCGATCCTCGAACTCGGCCAACTGGAGCTGGAGTTGGACTGGATGGACCAGGCCGACCGCTTCGGCGTCGATGTCGAGGTCGGCGTCGACCTGGAGGTTATCGGGGAAGAAATCGCCATTGACATGGCCGACGAACCCGACATTCGCGTCTGGCTTATCGAATCCACCGATGACGACCCGGTATTGACCACCGAAGATATCCGCGAACTCATCAGCTCGATTCTGTGGTCCGATATCGAGGACGCCGTCGCCGACAATCTGGCCTTCGCCCTGCCGATGCCCGAACTCGACGTTCTCGAGCCCTACGCCCCGGCCCTGGCCGATATGGCGCTGACGGTGCGCATGAACCGGTCGCCGGATATCCGCCAGGGCTATCTGATGCTCGACGCCGGTCTGGAAGGCGAACATCTGCTGGACTGAGCGACCTCCGCCATAACTCGAGTCCATAGAGAGCCCCGGTCGTTGTGTGACCGGGGCTCTTTGTTGTGTGGTTCAATCCCGTCCGAAGTGCTTGAGCCAGTACTCGCCGTAGTTCCCATCACCTTCGTAGTAGGCGACGCCGACTTCGGTGTGGTGTTCGTACAGAATATTGTCTCGATGGCCCGGTGACGCCATCCAGGCATCCATCACATCCTGCGGCGAGGACTGACCGCCGCCGATATTCTCACCGGTGCAGGTGCCGCCGTAGTCCGATGCGGCGCATCGCTCAAAGAACGTCGTTCCGTCCAGCGAGTCGTGGGCAAAGTAGTCGCACAAACTGAGGTCCATGGCGTGGACCATCCCCGACTCCGCGAGCGCCCCGTTGTACTCCAACTTCTGGAGTCCGTGGTCGATGCGCTGCTGATTGACCAACTCGAAGACCTGACACTCGAAGCGATCGTCGCCGTCGGGACATTCGGTGACCACATCGACGGTCACCGGGCCGCAGAATCGACAGATCGCAGCGTCATCGGCGCAATTTAGATCGGGCTCGCTGTCATCTGCATTGTCATTGTCGCCGCCATCATCGCCCCCGTCGTCATCACCTCCGGAATCATCGGATTCATCGCTCGCCGAATACCGCCGGGTCTCCCCTTCGCCGTCCGGTGGTTGGGTGCTGACGGCTTCCACCTCGTCGCAATCCCCTTCGCCGCACTCCTCCTGAGCGAAGTCCTCGAACTCCCCTTCGGTGCCGATCGCCTCGTAGCCGCAGGCTCCCAACCCGGTTGCCATACCGATTATCACGAATAACGCTACCCCTCGAAACTGCATGCAAAGTCCTCTTTACCGATTCGCGGTTTGTCGCCGTGAGCGGATCGCGCTTCGACCCGCCGGCGTCCGTTACAGCATCAACGGAACTGTCCACGAATAACAGAAAAAGACTATTTTCCAACCACTTGGAACCGAAAAACCTTGTAACACCACAAACTGCGATGGCGCACAGCGCCGGCGACACCGCTCATCGGATCCAGCTCTGCCGGTCCACTGGCTCCCCACCGGATTTGCCCGCGACGTCGAGGCGTGAAATACTGTTGGAGCAATCTTGAAAAGCTCGAAGATCAGGCGCCTGGAGACCACCATCCAGAATCGATCATCCCAGACCCCGCTCGCCGGTGTTGTGGCACTGCTCCGCGGTACATTGGCCCTCGTTGGCATCGCCGGCATTATCGCCTGCGGCGTCGAGGCTCCCGACAGCTCGGCAAGTGGCGCCGGGCCGGCCGTCGACCCCGACCATCCGCCGCAGTCAATTCAACTGCCGCTCAATGAGGCGCCCTGCACCGTCGAAGTCGACGGCTTTGGCGACGTCGATATCGAAGACGACTACATCCCCAACGTCGTCGCCTGTGAAAACGGTGCCGCCCCCATGGAGGCCCTCAAAGCCCAGGCCGTCCAGGCCCGCGGCTACATCTACTACAAGCTGTTGGTCGCCGGCGAAGACTCCGTCGTCAACGGCACCGACGACCAGGTCTACGACTGCGACTACGCCGATGCCAACGACGACCACGTTCAGGCCGCAGAGGCCACCCGCGGTCAGTACCTGAGCTGGAATGACCACATTATCGCTCCCTTTTATGTCGCCGGTGCCATCCCCGACGACAGCGGGACTCAGCCCGCCGAAGAAGCCTGTGTCGGAAGCGGTGGCACCGATCCGACCGAGACCGAATCGTGGGTGACCTACAACCTTGGACTGACGGGCTGTGACATTGAGATGACGCCCCTGGGCTGGCGGCCCGACGACTGCCAGGATAATCCGTACAACCGCGGCTGCGCCTCCCAGAACGGCCAGAGCTGTCTGGCCGAGCGCGGGTGGAACTACGACGAGATGTTCCCCTACTACTACGGTGATGACGTCGAACTCGATACCGCCGGAGGCACCTGCGGCGGCGACGGCGCCATCGATGAATACGACCAGCACTGCCAGGGATCAGCCGACGGATGGAGTTGCTTCGACAATCAACAGCGGATTCGCTGCGACGACGGACTCGCCGATGTCGTCGAGGAATGCGACACCGAGTGCGAGGCCGGACAGTGCGACACCTCATTTCCGGGAGATGAATTCTGTGGAGACGACGCCGACGGCGATGGATGGTGGTGTGTTGACGACGAACTTCGAATCGAGTGCCGCGACCAGAAAATGGCGGCCACCGAGCGCTGTAGCGACGGCTGCGAGGATGATCGCTGCATTCAATCCGACGGCTCCGGCGAGGCCGACGAGCGCACCTCGGACTCCGATGAGCCCGGCCCGGGCGTCCATCTGGTCACCGAATCCCAGGGCATCGACGGCGGTTGCTCGACGACGGCCCCGGTGCCACTGACGCCGTGGACCGCCGTCGCCCTGCTCATCGCCGCCGCCGGCTGGCGGCAGCGATGGCGGGTTGCGGACTACTTCGTTCCGTAGAGTCGGTCCCCGGCATCGCCGAGTCCGGGAATGATGTAGCCCTTTTCATTGAGCTTCTCGTCGACGGCCGCCGTATACATCGGCACGTCGCCGTGGACGTCGTTGAAGTGCTCCACGCCCTCCGGCGCCGCCAGAAGGCACAGAAATTTGATCGAACGCGGCTCAAACTCCTTGATGCGTTTGACCGCCTCCGACGCCGAATTGCCGGTGGCGAGCATCGGGTCGACGACGATGACGTCCCGGTCGCGCATCTTTTCGGGCAATTTCAGATAGTACTCGACGGGCTCCAGCGTCTCCGGCTCGCGATACAATCCAATATGACCGACGCGCGCCGACGGCGTCAGCTGAAGCAGACTGTCGACCAGGCCGATACCGGCGCGAAGAATCGGCACAATCACCACCTTTTTGCCCACCAGATGGGGGGCCTCCATCTCCATGAGCGGAGTTTCGATGGTCTTGGTCTCAATCGGCAGATCGCGGGTGACTTCGTAGCCGAGCAGTAGCGCCACCTCGCTCATCAACGACCGAAATTCGGCGGTCGTCGTCTCCTTGCGCCGCATCAGCGTCAATTTGTGTTGAATCAGCGGATGTTCGATGACCTTGATATCGCCGTCCATAGTCGCCTCCTCGTCGAGCAAAACATTTCCGCGGCCCGGTGTCCGCCTTCGGCGGATCCGGTATTCCTGCCCCGTTGGTAAATTCACGGACTCCCCCCGTCAAGCTACCCCCGTCAGGTCCGGCCGGGGACTTCGACTTCGGCGCCGCTGATCGAACGCGCACTGTCGCCGAGCAAAAACTCAATGATCTCCACCAACTCGCCGCGCGGAACCCACGTCGAAAAATCGGCGTCCGACATCGCCTCGCGATTATCCGGCGTATCGATCACCGATGGCTGAAGGGCATTGACCGTAATCTCGGAGTCACTGACTTCGGCGGCCAGCGATTTCGTCAGCGCATTGAGACCGGCCTTCGTCGCCGCATACGCCCCTTCGCCGGCGCCGGGGCCTTTCGTCGACTTCGAACTCATAAAGATCAATCGCCCCTGGCCGCGCTCTTTCATCGGCCCCATCACCGACCGCGCCAGATACAGACTGGAGCGAAGATTGACGTCGACCAGAAAGTCGATGTCCTCCGTGCCGATGTCCTCGATATGAGACCACCGAAATCCACCGGCGCAGTGAATGACGGCATCGATGGCGCCAATTTCTTGCTCCACCGTATCGACGGCATCGCCGACGACACCGGCGTCGGTGACATCGACGTTCATCCACTGCAGCGTATTGCGACGCTCATCGTCGACAAGCGCCCCCGGTCCCGGAGCATCGACATCCCAGCCCACGACGCGATCGCCGTAACGGACAAATTGATCGACAATATCGCCACCGAGCGCTCCGCAGGCTCCGGTGACCACGATTACCCGATTTCCCTGTTCTAGACTCATCGTCTCCACTCTTCCTCTGAGAAAATTCGCAACCTACCAGTGACGCCTCATTACATAGCGGTCCCGCGCTTATTTGGCCAATCCGGCGGTGTCGTGCGAAATAGGCACCGGACGTCCGGAAATCCCCTGGCTGCTGGCGATGCCCCTCCGACTTCGGTCGCTTCCCCTCCCTAAGCCACCTCCCCAGCCAGGACGCAGACTCGCAGAGCAAGTCGGGCTTTGGGGAGGAGCGTTAGACGTCAACAATACGCCTCTCCCCAACTCGATTGGGGAGATGTCTGAGCCGCAGG
>CAYUPT010000047.1:0-5782 GCA_964446725.1 uncultured Bradymonadales bacterium
ACAAGGCTCCCTCACCACCGACATAAAGTCGGGTGGGGTCGACATCGCCCTGTCATTGTCACACTACTTGGTCATTTTCGCACGATAGGCACGCACAGCGCAGATGCGGGAGGTCAAGGAAATGAACGGCAGGACGAGGCCGGAAGCAACGGATCTCAAGGCCCCGATATGCCTTGCGCTATCGGGGAATATGCCTTGTGAGCTAACAACTGGTCGCCCCCACAACAACTCGGTGGCGGGCTTGCCCCGCCACAATCTTCCGGCGGCTTCGCCGCCGGATGTAATTTGGGGGGAACCCCATCCTGGCTCACAAGGCTATTTCACCACCGACATGAAGTCGGGTGGGGTCGACACCGCCCTGTCAATATCTCATGGAGTAATGGATCGGAAATGAGCACTTCATCAGACAACGAGAAGAAATCAACATCCAACGGACCAAAACTGTTGGCGATGGGGCTTATCTGCATCGTCATGGGGATTGGCTTTACCCTTTATTCGATGGGCGAGACCACCTTTCAGTGCGATCGCTCCCAGGACCGATGCATCCTGGAGGATACCACGGTCATCGGCGGCGACAGTGCCGAAATTTCGATCCAAGACCTCCAGGGGGCAATCGTCGTCCAGACCGCCGGCAACCGTCCCGGATACGATACGAAGCCGAAATACCGGGCATTCGTGGAGGCCGACCAGGGACGAGCGTCGCTGTCTCACGAGTCGACCGCAAATGAAGGCTATCATCAGACACTGGCCGACGAGGTGAATGCTTTTATCGACGATCCCGGCCAGCAGCGACTCGAGACATTCGATGACGGCGGGCCAATCGTTCAGTACGGACCGCTCGGGCTGGCCGGATTCGGTGTGTTGCTGATGTTGCTGGGAGTCATTCGCCGATAAAACGCTGTTTTGTGGACGATCTGGAGTGGCATCGGTGTACACCGATGCCACTGTGCGATGGCGGACTGTGTTGTCGACGCCGGCTCGAAACTCTGCTAAATCACGGCGCAGGTACGGTATATCCACCGACGTCCGGCCTCGTTATTCGTTGCCGCCGTCCCCGCCCTCCGGGAAGTTGTATGAAGATATCCACTGCTCTGATCAGTGTCGCCGACAAGACGGGAATCGCCGATTTTGCGGCCCGTCTCGACGGGCTCGGCATTCGCCTGGTGTCATCGTCGGGGACGGCCGCCCATCTGCGCGAACACGGGCTGGAGGTCATCGACGTCGGCGATTGGACTGGATTTGATGAGTGTCTCGACGGCCGCGTCAAGACACTGCATCCGGCCATTCACGCCGCCATTTTGGCAGACCGCAGCCGGCCCGACCACATGGAGGCCGTCGGCGGATTGGCCGATGGCACCATCGATCTGGTGGTCGTCGACCTCTACGATTTTCAGGAGGCGACGACCGGTCCCAATCCCCCGCTTGCCGACGCCATCGAAGAGATCGACATTGGTGGAGTGGCCATGGCGCGGGCGGCGGCCAAGAATTTCGAGGACGTCGCCGTTGTCGTCGATTCCGACGATTACGCCCCCGTAGTACAGGCCCTCGAAGAAGAGCGCATGGACCGGGAGTTGCGCCGACAACTGGCGGCCCGGGCCTTCGAAAAGACCACATCCTACGATCGAATGATCGCCGATGTGCTTGCCGATGATGGTGAAACGCCGGAACCGGACGCTCCCTTCGAGAATCACCAGCAGATCTCACTTCGCCGCCGCCAACACCTGCGATACGGCGAAAATCCGCACCAACAGGCAGCGCTCTATTCAGAGGCTCCAGACTTCGATGGCGACGAAGCGGTAGAACAGCTCCACGGCAAAGCGCTGAGCTACAACAACCTCGTCGACCTGGACGCCGCCCTGCAGTTGATCTGGGAATTCGACGAGCCGGCGGCGGCCATTATCAAGCACACCAACCCCACCGGCTGCGCCATCGCCCCCACCATCCGCGAGGCCTTCGAAGAGGCGCTGGCCGGTGATCCGATGAGCGCCTTCGGAGGCATTGTGGCCGTCAATCGACGCCTCGACGCCTCGGCGGCCAACGCCATCGACGAACTCTTCGTCGAGATCGTCGCCGCCCCCGAATTCGACGATTCCGCGCTGGACGTTCTTCAGCGCAAGAAAAATATCCGCCTGATGCGCTGGAATCGGGCCGCCATTCCCCGGCGCTCGGTCCGCAACGTCGTTTCGGGCTGGCTCGTTCAGGACACCGATCGGCGCGTCGACATCGATATCAGCAGCTGCGATGTCCCCACCGAAGTCGAGCCCGGCGACGACCTGCTCTCCGATCTGGCGATGGCCTGGCGGGTCGTCAAGCACGTCAAATCCAATGCCATCGTGCTCGTCAAAGACGGTCAGGTCATCGGCGTCGGCGCCGGCCAAATGAGCCGCGTCGATGCCGTCGAGATCGCCATCGACAAGTGCGTGGCCGCCAAGCCGGAGGGCGCCGTGTTGGCCAGCGACGCATTTTTTCCGTTTCGCGACGGGCCGGACCGGGCCGCCGAGGCCGGAATTTGCGCCATCATTCAGCCCGGGGGCTCGCGCAACGACAACGAGGTCATCGAGGCCTGTGACGAACACCAGGTGGCAATGATAATGACCGGCATGAGGCATTTTCGACACGGGTGACGACGACAACGACCTGCCGGCGCGCTCGCCATCGCCCCCCGGCGGTGACTCAGGAGTCGTCGTCTCTTCGAAGCGCCGCGCTCTTTCGATGCCCCTCGAGCCCCTCCATCTTCGCCAGCGCGCAGGCGTCGTCGACAAGTCCCCGGGCAGCGCCGCGGTCGTCGATGGTCATCCAGGTCGCGATCTTCAAAAAGTTGAAGACCGACAGGCCGCCCTGCGATCGGGCCGTTCCACCGGTGGGCAGCGTATGATTGGGACCCGCCCCGTAGTCGCCGAGGACCTCGGCGCAGGATTGACCGATAAATAGGGCGCCGTAGTGGCGGAGGTCGTCGGCGACGGACTCCGCATCGTCGGTGATGACTTCCAGGTGTTCCGGTGCGAGCTGATTGCAGACGGCGACACCCTGCTCCAGATCGTCGACGACCACTGCAAATCCGCCGGCCACCGCTTCGGCGGCGGTATCGGCGGTACTCAATGCATCGAGCTGAGCCTCGATGGCGTCATCGACCTCATCGGCCAGACGCCTCGAGGAGGTGATCAAGATCGGAAGCGCATCGACGTCGTGTTCCGCCTGGGCGAGCAGGTCGGCGGCCACCACGGCGGGCGACGCCGAGTCGTCGGCCAACACCACCAACTCCGAGGGGCCGGCGAGCATATCGATGCGGACGACACCGCTGACGAGTTGCTTCGCCGCCGTTACCCACCGATTGCCGGGCCCGACGACGACATCGGCGGGCTGGAGGCCATCGATACCGTAGGCGAGAGCGGCGATGGCCTGGGCGCCGCCGACGCGCAGAACACCGTCGACGCCGGCAATCGCAGCGGCGGCCAGGGTCTCGATCGTCGGTTTCGGGGAGGCAACCCATACGTCGTCGACGCCGGCAGCGCGGGCCGTGACTGCCGTCATCAGCACCGATGACGGAAGCGGAAACCGCCCGCCCGGCGCGTAGCAGGCGGCGCGGTCGACGGGCGTCGCCCGGTGGCCGGCTCGACCACCGGGAATCGGCACCTCGATATCCTCCAGTGACGCCCGCTGGGCGCGGGCGAAGTCGCCGATCCGCTCCGCCGTCCTCTCCAGGACCTGGCGGCGCCCATCGTCGAGGGCCTCCAGGGCGCCGGCGAGTTCGTCGCCGCCGACAAAAAGCGATTCACCGGATTCGATATCGCCGAATTGCTCGGCAAATCGGCGAACGGCGTCGGCGCCGTCGTCGTTGACGGCATCGACGATGCGCCGCGTCTCGTCGAGGGTCTGGCCATCCAGTGGATCGCGGCGAATCGAGGGCAACTCTTTGACGTCGACAAGCGGCAGTAGTCGATCCATGATCAATTCTCCTCATCGCTACTGGAGCGGCGCGTCACCCTCTGTGCCCGGCGGGCCAACTCCCGTTCCACATCTTCCAATGTCGCCTCGCCGCGGACCATGGCGACCAGCGCAAAGTACAGGACATCGGCGGTCTCCCAGACGACATCCTCCGTCTCCGTTGCCGCGGCGAGTTCGCGGGCCTCTTCGACGAGTTTCTCCTCCAGAAGCTCCGGGCTGTCGAGTAATTGTTGCGTATACGAGCCCTCCGGTGCGTCGTCGAGTCGTTTGCGGAGGGTTCTCTCCAATCTGCCGAGTCCCGGGTCATCGCCCCAGCAGGTGCGCGTCGAGCGGTGACAAAAACCGTCGCCCTGTTGGCGAACCCGAAAGCGAAGGGCGTCGCGATCGCAATCCAGATCGATGCCCACCAGTTGCTGGATCGCCCCCGATGTCTCGCCTTTCTTCCAGAGCCCGCGGCGCCGGGAGTGATAGATGCCTCGCCGCTCGTCCACGGCGGCTCGAAGGCTTTCGTCATCGGAGTAGGCAAGACCGAGCGCCGTGCCGCGCTCATCGCACACGACGGTGGGCCACAATCCGTCGTCGCGGTCACTGCTCAGCGGCGCACTGATGGCGTCGCCGAGGTGGAGTTTCTCTTTGTACAGCGCCATGCCGACCTGAGCGTCGGCGCCGAGTCGGTCGAGCATGGCGATTTCGTCGGCCGTCGAGATGCCGCCGGCAATGGTGACATCCCGTTCGCCGGCGGCGTCGATGACTCGCCTGGCCAGTTGTTCATCCGTGCCCTGAAGCCGCCCTTCGCGTTCGACGAAGGTGACCAGAAATCCACCGACGTAGGGCCGAAGGGCCTCGATCTGGTCTAAGACGTGGTCGCCCGTCGACTCCGTCCATCCCTCGACGACGACCTCGCCATCGACGGCATCGACGGCGGCCATGACCCGCTGTCTTGGAAGCTGCTTCAAAATGTCGGGTCGAGCGGCGGTACCGAGGATGACTTTTCGCGCTCCGGCATCGAGCCATCGCCGCGCCGTTTCCACATCGCGGATGCCACCTCCGACGCGGCACGGAGCCATCTGGCACAGCTCTTCGATGACCTCGCGATTCGCCCCCTGACTCATGGCGGCGTCGAGGTCGATAACCGCAATTTCACCGGCGATGCGGAACTCTTCGGCCAGCGGACGGGGATCGCCGGCGTCGAGTTCTTTGGCCGCCCCGCCGACGAGCTGGACGGCCCGTCCCGACATCAGATCAATGGATGGGATAATCATCGGCGCACCTTTATGCCGGCATCATCGAGGTCGTTCTTTAACTGACTCACCGTGTATTCTCCGTCGTGAAAAATGGAGGCCGCCAGCACCGCATCGGCACCGGCGCCGAAGGCATCGACCAGATGGTCGACGTGAGCCGCTCCGCCGGAGGCGATGACCGGGATGTCGACGGCATCGCCGACGGCGTTGAGTAATTCGGAATCGTAGCCCGATCGCGTCCCGTCGCGGTCAAAACTCGTCAACAGGATTTCCCCGGCGCCTCGTTGCTGCGCCTCGTTGGCCCATTCTACGGCACTTCGGCCCGTGGACTCCGTACCGGAGCGGATGACCACGTCCCACTGATCGCCGTCGTCGCGGCGGGCATCGATGGAGACCACGGTGCACTGGCTGCCGAATTGGTCGGAGAGTTCGGTCAAGATGGCGGGACGTCGAGCGGCGGCGGTGTTGACGGCGACTTTGTCGGCCCCGGCATCCAGGAGGCGTCGCGCATCGTCGACAGAACGCACCCCGCCGCCGACGGTCAGCGGAATCGACAAAATATCTCGGATCGCTTCAATGGTCTCGAACTGGTGGGC
>CAYUPT010000047.1:5792-12953 GCA_964446725.1 uncultured Bradymonadales bacterium
GGGCCCGTCCTTTGGGCGTCGCCGATACATCGAGGACCACCAATTCGTCGGCCCCCTGGGTCTGGTAGGCCTCGGCGAGTTCCACCGGCGAGCCGGCGTCGCGAAGCCCCTGGAATTGAATGCCCTTGACGACGCGACCATCGCGCACATCGAGACAGGGAATGATGCGACGGGTCAATCCGGCAGTCGACGCCGCCTGCGGTCCCCGCAACCATCGATCGAAGATCGCCTGGCCCCAGGCCCCTGAAATCTCGGGATGAAATTGGCAGGCCAGCCATCGACCGCGCTCGATGGCCGCTACAAACTCCACGCCGTGGTTGGCGATGGCCGCCTGCCATCCATCGGGGACGCGGCGCGCGGCATAGGAGTTGGCGAAATAGGCGTGGCCGGAGGTCAAAAAACGACTCGACGATCGGGCATCGACGAAATTCCAGCCGAATTGAGGCGCCGACACCGTATTGGGAAAGCGCTCGACTCGATCGGAGATAATTCCCAACCCGTCGACGCCGGGGCTCTCTTCGCTGCCTTCAAACAAAAGCTGGAGCCCCAGACAGATGGCCAACGTCGGCCGATCGAGCTCGAAGCGGCGCCGGAGCGCGTCGGCATACTCGCGCTCTTGGAGCCAGTTCATGCCGGCCTCAAAGGAGCCGACGCCGGGAAATACCAGGTGGTCGGCGTCGACGATATCCGTCGAGGACTCGACGACCCCGCAACGGGCGCCTGACCGGCGAAGTCCGGCGCGGACCGAGGCAATATTGGCGACTCCGGTATCGAGGATCGCGACGTCGGGTCCGGGACTCATAGTACTCCTTTGGTGCTCGGCACGTCATCGGTGCCATCGAGGGCGACGGCCTGTCGAAGTGCCAGCGCCAGGGCTTTAAAGGCCGATTCGATGCGGTGGTGGTCGTTGTCACCGCGCAATACATCGACGTGGACTGCCGCTCCGGCGGCATTGGCGAATGAAACGAAGACGTGGCGCAGGTTTTCACAGGCCACATCGCCGATCATCTCCCGGCGAAGCCCGAGATCGACGACCGGCGCCGGCCGTCCGGCCAGATCAACGACCACCCGGCTAAGCGCCTCGTCGAGTGGAGCATAGGCGTAACCGAATCGCGCGATCCCCCGGCGCTCGCCGAGGACCTCGTCGAAGGCCTGACCGATGGCAATCGAGCAGTCCTCGACGGTGTGGTGATCGTCGACCTCCAGATCGCCTCGGCATTTCAGTTCCAGATCGAATCGACCGTGCTTGGCCAACGCTTCCAGCATATGATCGAAGAAGCCCAGGCCCGTATCGACCTCCGCATGGCCCCCTCCGTCGAGGTCCAGTGCCAGCTCGATATCGGTCTCGTTGGTGCGACGACAGATCTTGGTTTGGCGTGTTGTCACGGCACTATCTCCAGCAAGTCATCCAGCGAATCGAGGACGCGTCCGGCGCCGGCGTTGAGCAGCGCCGACGACATTGTCTGCCCATCTTCGGCGGGGGCAATCACACCCAGCGGGAGCACCCCGGCGGCGCGCCCGGCCCGCATATCATCGGGCGTATCACCGATAAACCAGGCGCTGTCGATGCCGAGTCTCTCCATCGCCTCTTCTACGGGCGCCGGATCGGGCTTGAGTGGGGCATCTTCCATGCAAACCAGGGTGTCGAAGTACTGAGCGATGTCGAAGTGCTCTACAAATCGTTGGGCGTCGCGCCGCGGACGGCCGGTCACGATGGCCATCGGCAGGTCGCGGTCCTGGAGTTGCTCGAAGAATTCGCGCTCCACCAAACACTCCTCTCGTCGCCAGAGCCCCGGTTCATCGCCGGCGCCCTGGTATCGGGCCTCGAACCGACGGGTCACCTCTTCCAGGTCGGCGTCGACGCCGCGCCCGGCGAGTAATTCTCGAGTGACCTGCCAGTCGTTATTGGCATTTCCGCGGGCCTTGATCGCCGAGATCTGCTCGGCATCGACGGAGACCCCGAAGCTGTCGCAGGTCTCCGTAATGGCCCGCCGATAGGAGTGGGAGACGTCGGCGAAGACACCGTCCAGGTCAAAGAGGAGTGCCGCCGGATCGGCGACGGTCTCCAGGGCGTGCTCCAAACGCCGGACCTCCGACGATTCCCCGGGCACGGCAAAGCGAATGGCATCCCGCAGTTTCGGGCGGTCCGGAAAGGCGCGGATGCCAATGCCCATCCCGGCCATGGCGTCACGCCACCACAGACCATCGCCGACGCGAGCAAAGGCGAAATTGGCCCTGGAGCGGCTCCGTTCGATCCCCAGCGCATCCAGGGCGTCGTGGAGCTGTTGGCGATGGGTGATGACGCGGTCGACAAAGGCCTGTTGTGTCGCTCCACCCCGCCGAAGCCACTGGCCGGCAACTGCCAGCGAGAGCCGGGAGACCGGATAGGGACCGCCGACGGTCTGCATCCACTCGATGACCGGCGCCGGGGCCACGCCGTAGCCGACGCGGAGCCCGGCCAATCCCCAGGCCTTCGACATGGTGCGGGTGACGACGACATTGTCGAATTCAGTAGCCCGCTCGGTGATGTCCTGGTCACAAAATTCGACGTAGGCGTGGTCGACGAGGATAAGGCTCTGCGGACAGCGCGCGGCGAGTTCGGCGATGTCGTCGAATTGCGCCGTTCTACCCGTCGGGTTGTCGGGACTTATGACGACAATAAGCGAGGTGTCATCGTCGGTCGCATCGACGACGGCGTCGACGGGAAACGCCGCTTTACGACGTTCGACGCGCCGAACTTCGGCCCCCGTTAACGCCGCAAACCGGGGAATCATCTCGAAGGTCGGTACCGGAATGACGGCATTTCGCCCCGGCTCCAACACGGCGCGACAGACCCGGTCGATGGCGTCGTCGGCGCCGGCGGTGACGATCAACTCCCCGGCCTCGATGCCGAGCCGGTCCGCCAGCTGTCGGCGAAGGTCGTCGGTACTCGGATAGTCGCGCAGCGCATGGCCATCCAGATCGTCGAGCGCGTCCAGTAGCTCATCGGGGGGTAACACCCCTTCGTTGCCGTCGAGATGCAAATCGATGGGCGTCGGCGCCCGAGGAACTCGGTAGGGTCGACGATTTCGAACTTCCTCGATGGCCATCACGGTATCGGACATCGGATCCCTAGGGGATGAGTTGAGCCAATTCGGCGACGGCGATATCGGATCCACCGCGGGCCTTTAACTCCGGAACGATGGACGTCAAATCCTCTTTGGGCACGGCGGCTTTGACCGCAAAGCCCGAACTATTGCGAAGTGGTGAAATCGTCGGCTGCCGCATGCAGGGGATAAAATCGACGATTTCGTCGAGCTTGTCGGCATCGACATTGACCTCGATCATCACCCGGCGGCGGGCGGCGATGACCGACTCCAGAAGCAATACCAGACGGTCGATGACCGGCCTTCGATCCGGGTCTTCAAGCACCTCAGGGTTGGCGTATAGCCGAGTCGACGAGCGCATCAACACATCGACGACGCTCAGCTGATTGGCCCGTAAGGTCGAGCCCGTCGCCGTATTGTCGACGATGCAATCGGCATCCTCGGGAGGAAAGACCTCGGTGGCGCCGTAGGAGTGGACAAAGCGGGCATCGAGATCGCGTTCGGCGATCCACTGCCGCGTCAAATTCTCGTACTCCGAGGCGACGACCAGCGATCGGTCCGGCAGGTCACCATCGACGATCTGGTCGTCGGGAGCGGCGGCCACCAGGCGCACCGGATCGAGTCCGGTATCGAAGATTTCGACCACATCGGCATCGAGCTCGGCGACCCAGTCCGCCCCGGCAAAACCGAGTTCACGAGACCCGGCGTCGAGCATCTCGACGATGTTCTGAGGCTTCAGCAACTTCGCCTCAATGCCCTCCATCGAAACCGTCGGCCTGTAATTTCGATACCCGATATGGACGTCGATTCCGGCATCGGAGAGCAGCTCGAGCACGCCATCTTTGATATGCCCCTTGGGTAGTCCCAGGCGCAACGGTGTCTGAATTTCCACGGAGCCTCCATTGAGGATACTGCTAACGCCGCCGGCAACCGGCCGACGGACGCGACATCAATTCAAGGTCTCCACGTATAGACGGCCCCGTTGCATCAAATCAAATAAAAACCGATGGTCGGCCGATTGCCACCCCGGTAGCCCGGCGTTGACACGGGAGCGCCGCTCGCAGCACAGCCATCACGACGGGAGACTTTTTTTAAAAATGCTCAGTCGTCGATCTGAAGTTCCGCCTCGTCGAGCCCGCTGATGCCGTGGCGGACGATGGCGTGAGAGCGGGGCACCAGCATATCGATGCGCCCCGCAGCGCCGATGGTGACCTCCAGGTCGTCGGCGTCGATGTCGCTTCCGATGCGCAACTCGACGGTAAATTCCACGGGCAACACCGCTCCCACCGCAAACGACTGATCGCCGCAGGTGATCTCGTCGAGCAATAACATGGCATCCGTCTCATTTGACACCGATAGCACCTCGCCGTCGTGTGAAACTGAAATCCCCTGGATGCTCTCGTCTCCCACCGGAATCGACCGGGCATCAAAATGCTCCTCCCGGGGGTTGACGGCGGCGTCGATGACCTCCAGAAATTGCTTGGTATAATCCGCCAGATAGCCGCAGTACTGATAGGTCACGCCGTCGCGCGTCACGTCGACGATGACCCGCGTAAAAAGATGGCGCTCCAGCAGTGGATCGTAGGCGTTGCCGGCGTGGCCGACGACCTCCGACGACAGCGCCGAAATCCGTTCCTCGTCTCGGGTCAGCACCGCCATCCCCGGACGGGCCTTCGACTTCGCGGCGCCGACGGCGATCGAGGCCGCCTGCACCACGGAGTCGCGAATCATGCCCATCCAATTTCGAATCTGGCGAAAGAGGCGCCTAAAAAAACTCGGATCGGCGGTGCGCTCCAGGTACTCCTGGCGGCGCTCGCACTGCTCGTCGGACAACCCGACCGTACTGCGGTAGAGTCCATCCAGCGAGTCGTATTGATCGCTGAAATACAACACACTCTGCTTCCAGAATCCCTTCGCCGACTGGCGCGACGACGGATAGTGAATTTCGAGTCCCGACGTCTCCACATCGACTCGTCCCCAGGTGACGGAACCGTCCTTTTCGGCCAGTGAGATGTGATAGTCGTCAAAATGCATCAGACACCGGTCGCGCTTGAGTGCCCGAACCAGGGCCAGAATCGTGGCAACCGTGACGATGGCGACGACGGCCATCAATGGGGAATCGACGATATTCATGGTAACACCGGGAAGACGGCATATTGCGTGGCTGGTACACCGCCCAGACTAACGCAGCTCCGGGCGTTGTAAATTTTTCGAAGCCTCCTTTCTTCGCCGGTGACGGAAGCGTCCCCGCTTTCGGCTGTGTCCCCCGGAGCAGCGCCGGACTCCGCCACACGATGACGTCGACCTCGCACAGCCGGCGGCGAGACGCCCACGTCACCACCGCTATCGCCCCGCCTTCACGAGCCGGTACCCCTCGTTGGCCAGCCAGCTTTTGATCCGCCAGCGCAGCCGGCGGTTGTTGAAGTCGTGCCACCGCTCCGACAGCTCTTCGCGGCCGTAGACGATGTCTCGAAACCGACCGAAGGCCCCCTTGCCGTCGATGGCGGATTCGAGCCGGTCGCGAAGTTCGTCATCTGCGACAGTGGCCACGAAATCGGCCATATCCTGCCAGGCGTCGCTCGATTCAACGCGCGGGGGCTCAATATACCGATCGTCGGTGTCGTTCATGACCTGCACGTAGTCTTCGTAGAGCTCCTTTTGCCAGTCCGGCGCCGACTCTCGGGGCGGCTTGTCGAGCCGAAAGTTCATTCCCGGTCCGAACTGCAACACCGCTCCGGTCTGCGTATCCAGATACGTCTCCATTTCGTGTCTGTCGTCTTCCATCGCCAATTCCAACAGGTCGAGTCGGTCGACTTCAAGGGGCTCTAACTCGTCGGGCTCCCACCACGTCTCGAAGCGGGGGTCGTCGAGCGGATCGGCGGGTGCTACGACCCGCTGATCGTCCGCCGACTCCTGGGTGCCAAAAAACTCGTCAAATAACTCAGCAGCCCGCTGCTCGCCCTCCTCGGTCACCACCACCGACTTGGCCTTGCTCTGGGGCTCGGAGATCAATCCCTTTTCGTGGAGCCGATCCATGGTCGACCAGTCAAAGCCCTTCCAAGCCCGGGTAACCCCCTGTCGTTCGTGCATCACCAAATACAGCAGTGCCAGCGTGTAATCGTCGACTTTATCGGTGTCGAAATTCATCGGAGACTCCGTCAGCTACCTGCTTGCAATACGGCGAGTATGGCAATGCAAAAAATGCACGGAATTTGCGTCGATGTCGACCAATGGCGCTCTGCACCGCCAGCCGGGTCACCGCGTGCGAGCCGTATCCCCCTGCGGCTCAATTTCACGTAGACTGTCGAGGTAGATTCGAGCTTCCCGAATCAATTCGTCCATTGACTCCGCTGCCAATACGGGATTGTAGACGGCTTGCAACGATGTCCGTCGATTATAATTGGTCGCCTTTTCTAAGGCATCGCGCAAAAGCGTCTGCGCTTGGAATCCCTCCAGACCGTCTCGTTCGATGCGAAGAGCAGCTCGCCAGAGTACAGCAACCCCCAGGTAAAATCCGGGCCAGTCGCGAATTTCGAGTATCCCGTACGGCTCGCCCGACGGAGCATCGTGGGTAAGGACCGATACAAACTTTTGCCGCGCTCGCTTCTGCAGCGACGCCCGGGTCGTGCGCCCCCGGCCGGACTCCCAGTCGAGCAGACCTGCCGTCTTCAGATCACGCAGCACACCCTGAACAGACCGTCGAGAATACACTGTCACCGCGGCGAGCTCAGTCGTGGTTACATTAACGCCGAGTAACAAGAGCCCGAAGACCTCTGAACGACATCCTCCACCCATGAATTTTCGCGCAAACAACTGCGCCAGCCGGACGTCCGTGTAGTCCGGAGGTTGTGCATGTTTCCGAACCTCGAATGGACCGCGAATCAATCCCTGTTCTTCGAAGATGGAATCCCGTTGTGGCCCCGTGGATGATGCTTCCAGATCATCATTCAAGAACAGACGTTGTGGCGCATCGAACGTATCTGGCGTCTCGAGACCCAGTTTCCAATTCGCCTCACCGTATTCGCGAAGGACTTTTGCCCAGGCTGCTCCAATCCGGTCGAGCATCGGCTCCGAA
>CAYUPT010000048.1:0-12876 GCA_964446725.1 uncultured Bradymonadales bacterium
CTCCAGGGAGATGACCTTGATGGCCCGCGCCATTGCCGCATCCGCCACATCCAGTATTCCGCGCGCCGTCGCCCGGTGCCCCGCCCCCAGCTGGCCGGCCACCGAATCGACGGCTCGATTCGCGGCGCCGACATCGAGGTCCATCCGGCCTCCCAGAAACTGCTCGGGCCGCAGGCTGCCCAGTACGACGTGTGCATCGGTGACCGTCGCCTCCCCACCGCCGCGACCGTAGGCCGCCGGCCCGGGGTCGGCACCGGCGCTCTGGGGTCCTACATTGAGAGCTCCGCCGGGATCGATTGCTGCGATCGAGCCTCCGCCGGCTCCCACGGTGTGAATATCGATGATCGGAATCTGCAGTGGGTGACCGCCAATCGAACCCTCTTCGGTCAGCGTCGGAGTTGCCGAGGCGAGACTGACATCCGTCGATGTCCCTCCCATATCAAAGGAGATGATATTCTCGATGCCCAGTTCTTTGGCCGCTTTGATGGCCCCGATGACACCTCCGGCGGGCCCGGATAGAACGGTGTGAACCGGCAATCGCGCCGCGTGATCGGCACTGGCGCGCCCTCCGTGCGACTGCAGAACCTCGAGGCGCTCGACGTCTTCGAGCCGTTGCTGAAGTCGATCGAGATAGGCCTCCATGACGGGCCCGACGTAGCCGTTGATGGCCGCCGTCGACGAGCGCTCAAATTCGCGAAACGTCTCCGTCACCTCACAGGACGCCGTAATATGCCAGCCGTCGGATGCCTCGCGAAAGGCCTCGGCGAGGCGCTCTTCGTGCGCTCGATTGGCGTAGGCGTGGAGCAGGCAGATGACGACGGCATCGGCATCGGTCCGGCCCACTTCGTCGACGAGTCGGGCAATCTCGTCATCGCTCAGCGGCTCGATGATCGACCCATCGGCGCCCATCCGCGCGCCAACCCCGAAACAGCGCGATTCGTCGACCAGCGGCGCTTCCACTTCCACATTCAGGGCGTATAACTCCGGGCGATGTTGTCTCCGCATCCACAACAGGTCCTCAAAACCGGCGGTCGTCACAAAGGCAATATCGGCGCCCTGGCGCTCCAGCAATGCGTTGGTTGCTACCGTCGTGCCGTGGATGATCTCCTGTGCGGCTTCGTCGTCATCGACAATAACCCCAACGCCTTCCCCGATGGCCGCCGAGGGATCGTCGGGCGTCGACAACAACTTGTGGGTCTCGAGGGCGCCGTCATCGCCGAGTTTGATGACATCCGTAAACGTTCCGCCCGTATCGATTCCAAGCCGCCGTTTATCGTCGTTTCCCATGTCCTAAAACTCCAACGCCGATAGCCACAGCGGCTATCGGCGGGTTTGGTAAATACACCACGGAAGATGTTGTCATGGCCGGCGACGGCATCACCACAATCTGTGGTATCGATGCCGTCGGACCACCATCCCGAATCACGGAAAGATACCGCGCTCGACGTAGACGCCGTTGATCCGCTCCATGGCCACCGACAATGCGGCGGTGCGATTATCTACGTTGTGCTCGCGGGCGAATGCACGCATCTCGTGGTAGGCGCGCTTCATCATGTAGTGGAGCCGCTCATCGACCTCCTGGAGCTGCCAGGTCTCGGAGCGCTTATTCTGGACCCACTCGAAATAGGAGACGACGACGCCGCCGGCATTGGCCATGATATCGGGAATGACGCTGATGTCGCGCTCTTCCATGACCCGCTCGCCCTCCAGCGTCGTCGGACCATTGGCGCCCTCGACGACGACCTGACAGTTCAGACGCTGGGCGACATCGGCATCGATCTGAAGTTCCAGCGCCGCCGGAATGCAGATGTCACACTCCACGCCCCAGAACCCCACATCATCGATGGGCTCCGCGCCCGGATAGCCGGCAACGCCATCGTTTTCGCGGACCCACTGGGCGAGCTTGCGCGGGTAAATCCCATCCGGGTTGTGAATCGATCCGGTGTGATCCTGGACGGCCGTCAATTCGGCGCCGAGTCGGTTGAGGATCTGAGCGGTATTGCTGCCGACATTGCCGTAGCCCTGCAGGATGAATTTCGACCCGTCGAGGCGCACGCCTTTTTCGTTGGCCCACTCCTGAATGCAGTAGACGACGCCCTGGCCGGTGGCCTTTTCGCGTCCTCGACTGCCGCCGGAGGTCAGACTCTTGCCGGTCACAATTCGGCGCTTGGCATTCTTGTCGATCATCGAATGCATATTCATATAGGTGTCCATCATCCAGACCATCGTCTGGCTGTTGGTCCCCATATCGGGCGCCGGGATATCGTAATCGGGGCCGATATTATTGCCCAGATCATGGGTAAACCGGCGGGTGATCGATTCGATTTCGTTTTCGTTGTACTTGCGGCCGTCCATTCGAATCCCGCCCTTGGCTCCGCCAAAGGGGACTTCCAACAGGGCGCATTTGTAGGACATCAACGCCGCCAGCGCCTTGACCTCATCGAGGGTCACATCGTGGTGGTAGCGAATCCCACCTTTGTAGGGCCCCATGATGTTGTTGTGCTGGATGCGATAGCCCGTAAATAATTCGTAGTCGCCATCTTCCATCTGAACCGGAAAGTTGACGATGACCTCGTTTTTCGGCTCGCTCAATACGAGTCGGACGTGGTCTTCGATGGGAACGTGTTCGAGCGCCCGCTCCAGTTGCGTCAGATGGGCGCTATAAAATTGAGCTCCTGCATCATCCTCAAAATCCTGAGGGGGTTGACTGGTAGCCACGACATCTGAGGACTCCGGTTCTTTACTCATCTTCGACCCTGTCGCAATGGAATCAATTGGTCGTCATCGGCTTCTACCCACTAGGTAGCAACCCCCGGTTTTAACGGTCAAGTCTCACCGGGCAGTAAACGGCCCGTTATTCGCTGTCTTCGTCGCCATCGCCAGCGCTGTCATCGATGTCCCCATCATCTTCGGACTCCCCGGCTTCGGCGGCGTCGTCCGATGATTCATCGCTGTCCGTGTCCGCCTGCTCGGGGGCATCGAGCAGCGGGGCCGGTTCGAAATCGGCGAATCCGACGATCCGATTTTCAAAATCGACGAAGTAGTCCAGCAACTGAGCCGACCCCTCGCCGTCGCGCATCACCATGCGCACCGCCGCCATATTGTATTGCTGCGGGACGATGGCGTGGACTTCAAGCTCCTCCATCTCGCGCAAGCGCCCGGCGGTGGAGCCCATCTCCTCGGTGAATTCCTCCTGAGACAACTGTCGGAGCTGGGAGGTATTCGACGTCATCCCCTGGGCATTGCTGTAGCGGCGCTCGATGAGGTTGTCCTGGAATTCGCGCGCCCGCTGCGAGAAGCGATGATCCCGATAATCCTGTTCGGTGATATCGAACTCCCAGCCGCTGATGTAGACATCGATAATATCGTCGTCTTCGGTCTCTTCGGTGGTGACATTCAGACGCAGATCGAGCAATTGCTCAAACTGGGGCTCCGCAAATTGCGTATCCAGAAACCAGCTGTCGACGGCTCCCGGATCGAAGGGATCGAAATCCTCGAGTGCGTCGTAATCAATGGCCATCGGAAAGGGCTCGCTGGCGTCGAGTTGGTCGCGATATTCCTCGATATCGCCGCGAAACTCCTCCCGGCTCATCTCATCTCGAACCGCCGGGCTGAGAAGATTGTAGGCCGCCTCGTAGTCGCCGCGGTGGAGTTCGGAGGCAAACTCGTAGCTCTCCTCCTGAACCTGGTTGGCTCGAACCATCAAATCGCCGTACTCAGTACAGCAAGTCGCCGTCTGAAATACACCGAGTCCCAGAAGGAGGCCTCCGACGAGTAATACCGCCACACAGCCGATTCCCGTAATCTTGAGCCAACCGGGCATAGAACTTCCCGGCGCCCCTCCGGAGCCGGAGTCACCGTGGCCGGACTGCACTCGTTGTGTCGACATATTCATCGCGATAAATCCCGTAATAAAAAAAAGACTTCATGCTCGAAGTCACGATCCACCCATACAGCCGCCACCCGATAATCCCGCCGGCGCGACCTGTAGCGAGCATCGGGCCTGGCATGGTGGTCCGAAACTACCGCCCCGGTCTATTGAGATCAACGTCCACCGACGGGCGGTGTCACATCAATTCCAGAGCCGCTGCACTGCGGCCTTCAACCCCGTATTGGGTCGAACAAAGGTCATCGTCGGTCCCGGAGTCACCTGTACTACACTGGGCTGATCGGCGCCCTGAAGCCGTCCATCGAGCAACCAGCCATCGGGACTGTCGAGGTGAACCGTATCGAATGGGCGTCCCTCTTCGGTACCCGACTCCAGCAGTTCCGGCGTCACGGCCTGGCGCATCAATTTCGACACCGGAAGTTGCTCCCACAACACCGCACCGTCGCCCGGACCACCGAGTCCAAAGACGGTATGCGCCAGAGTGGAGACGACCAGTGAGCCGGATTCGACTTTCGTCGGCTGATGATCGACGGCGACACGGCGGGCAACCCCGGTCTCATCGGCCTCGTTCAACGTATCACTCGCCAGTCGACCGAAGGCGGAGACGAAATTCGAGGCACCGCCGCGGGCGCGCCGTCTGGTCTCCAGCGCTCGATACACCCAGCCGACGGCGAAGGAAAATCCGTACCACGCCCCGGGCTCGGTGGAGGCCGATACCTTGAGCGTTCCAACCTGTTGGCGCTGCCAGTCGTCGCCCCCTTTGCTCAACAATGTGGACGCTCGTTTCGGACCGATGGCCGTCCCGGCCTGACGGGCGACATAGGAGTTTTCGACATCCAAAGGCCAGACTTCGAGCGCTTCTCCGACCAGATCTCGGCGCCGGCGATAGGCGGTGACAACCCGCCCCACCAACTCGTCGCCGCCATCGATGACAACGCGGCCGACGCCGTCGTCGAATAACTCCTCGAGCAATTCACCGCCGGCCTCCAGTTCCCGCGGCCATTCCACGATCCGAGAGCCGGCGGAATGGAAGACGCGCTGCGACTCCGAGAGTCGAGTTTCATCGGTTGCGATCACGGTTTTGGACGTGTCCATGAATTCCTCTTGGACCAAAAAAGCTATATCTAGACGCTTCGACGCGCCACCTTAAAGACCGTTGCCGACTGTGTCGACCGCACTCCGCGTTCGATCCGGCGTCGGGCCATCAAACTAGAAGTAGAAAAACCGCCGCAAATATCGCGGCGGCCTTCGTCTCACGAATAGTCAAATAAGGCGGCTATTGGATCGATGTTATTTCCGCCCGCTACCGATTGAGTGAATCGGCCACCAGGTCCAGAAAGTACTCCTCGCCGAGATCACTGGTCATGGCGTAGGTCACACCGCTGTCCTGGACGACGGCCACCCCGTAGCCCTGTTGATTGAGCCAGGCGATATCCCGCTCTTCGACGCGGCGAAGTTTGTCGCGCGGCACTTTTACGCCGTCTCCGTCAAAGAGGATGGCACTCAGCTTCGAGCCATCGACTTCGTAGAGAACAAAGGCCGCTCGTCGATCTTCGATATGGGCGATGCGTCCGCCGAGCAGATTGACCTGGTGGTTGTCGAATTGGGGAATGCGAACCGAAAAATCGACTTTGTCGGAAAACCAATCCTCGGCCTCGCGGGCATCGGAGGTGGTGACCTCCAGCGGGAAATTGCCCTGATGCCAGTCGACGGTGTGATCGATGACCGGCGCCGGGCTACTGGCCGCCGGGGCCACCGTAAATTCCGGCAGTACCACCACCAGTGCCATCGCCGCCGCAAGCGGCGCTGCCACCCAGCCGGCCCGGCCCCAGGACATCCAACTCGTCGATTTGCCCTGCGACGCCTCCGGCACCTGCGTTTGACCGCAGGCATCGATCTCGTCGATACAGGACATCACCCGGTCTTGGAGGTCCTCCGGGGCCTGCTCGTCTTCCAGTTGTTTGCGCACGTGCTCTTGAAACTCAATCTGAACCCGCACGCGCTCTCGGCAGCAATCGCAGACGTCGAGATGGGCTTCCATCTCCGCGCGTTCGCGCTCACCGAACTCTTCGTCGATGTAGGCATCGATAAATGGCTCGAAATCTTCGCAGTCCATCTCGGATTTTCGCACGCTGTTGGCCACAATTACACCCTCGAGGCAAATTCGGTTCGCGGTCTCGGTCTACGGTCAACCGGCTTGAGCTTTCTTTTTCCGGTATTCGTCGAGACTCGCTGTCTTCGATGTCTCTTCAGTGGACTCCGAGGTCTCGGAGTTCGTCTCGTCGGCCTGCTCGTCTTCCGGCGAGATATAGCCTTCGGCTTTGGCGTACTCCGTCAATTCGTCCTGGAGCATGCGGCGGCCTCGATACAGACGGCTCATCACCGTGCCGATCGGGCAGTCCATAATTTCGGCGATTTCCTTGTAGGCAAAGTCCTGCAAGTCGGCCAACAACACGACCATTCGGAAGTCGACGGGCACCTGTTCGAGGGCCTCTTTGACCTCGTCGCCGAACATCTTGAAGTACAGCTGCTCCTCCGAATCAAAATCCTCGTGAAACGGAGTATGCTCCGGCGCCTCGGCGCGTTCCTGAAGCGGACGATAATCGTCGTCAATCAGGTACTCTTTGCGCTTTTGCTTCTTTCGGTACCGATTGATGAACGTGTTGTGCATGATCTTGAACAACCATGCTTTGCAATTGGTGCCGTTTTCGTACTTGTCGAAGTAGCGAAACGCCTTGAGCATCGTCTCCTGGATGAGATCTTCGGCGTCGCTTTCGCTCTTGGTCAGTCGAAGGGCGGTTCCATAAAGCGCATCAATGTGGGGAACGGCCTCCTCTTGGTAGGCCTTTCGTTCTTCCGAATTCATCTTGTTGTTTTCATCGAACATTGGCGTCAGCCCCTCTTCTTCAGGTTTGCCTCGCAAAAGGTGCTCCGGTCAATTCTGATACCGGACCCTGTTCACTACCGGGCGTCTCTTCATCTGCGCATTGTCTATAACTTCAGACGGGTGCGATTCTATTTCATTCAAAGTGTAATTTTCCGCGAGGCGCAATTTCGACCCGAATGACGATCGTGTGCACCGAGCTCAATTAAGCAACTCCTCAATCGGAGTATAATCGAGTTCCAGACTATTGGCGACGACATCGTGTACGCACCGGCCTCGGTAGGTATTGACGCCGAGCCGAAGTGCCTCATCGCCGGATACCGCCTCCTCGAGGCCCTGGTTGGCAATCGCCACACCGTAGGGCAACGTGGCGTTGTTGAGCGCATAGGTCGATGTGCGAGCGACGGCGCCGGGCATATTGGCCACGCAATAATGCACCACGTCGTCGACGATATAAGTCGGATCTTCGTGGGTCGTCGGATGGCAGGTCTCGATGCAGCCTCCCTGATCGACGGAGACATCGACGACGACACTGCCCTCGGGCATCGACGAGATATGCTCGCGCGTTACAAGATGAGGTGCCTTGGCTCCCGGAATCAGTACGGCACCGACGACGAGGTCCGCTTCCGTGACCTGCTCGGCGATGACCTGGCGATTGGAGTGAAGCGTCTGAATCTGATTGCCGAAGATGTCGTCGATGTAGCGAAGCCGCGACAGATCGACGTCGAGCATCGTGACCTGGGCGCCCATGCCGACGGCCATCTTGGCGGCATTGGTTCCGACCACTCCGCCGCCGATAATCGATACCTTCGCCCTCTTGACCCCCGGCACGCCGCCCAGGAGGATTCCCTTGCCGCCGTGCTTGCGCTCCAGGCACTGGGTGCCGACCTGGATCGCCATACGTCCCGCCACCTCACTCATCGGCTCCAACAACGGCAAGCTGCCGTCGTCGAGTTGAATCGTCTCATAGGCAACCGCCGAGACGTCGCGTTCCAACAACACATCGGCTAGCTTTGGCACCGCCGCCAGGTGAAAATAGGTGTACACGATCTGATTGCGCTGCATCAGCTCGTATTCCGGTTCCAGCGGCTCTTTGACCTTGACGATCATCTCCGCCTGCTGCCAGACCTCTTCGGCACTGTCTACGATCGTCGCGCCGACGGCTTCGTATTCTTCATCGGGAATCGCGCTCCCGGCTCCCGCTCCGGCTTCCACCATGACCTCGTGGTCATTTCGGATATATTCGCTGACACCGGCCGGAATCAGTCCGACGCGGTATTCATTGTTTTTGATTTCTTTAGGGACTCCAATCTTCACGCTCTGACTCCCTGTCAGTGGAAATAAATCGGCACAATTGGTTCGGAGAGATCGGTCGCGCAGACTATAGCGTCGGCGACTACAGGGTGCAATCCCGAAGTTATCGCCTATCGATCGATAGATGGAGCCCCCTTCAGAAAGGAGATCGGTCTTTTCGCAGCCACTGTCAGGGAGGACGGCGGCGCCCCCCGCCGCCGGACGTGTCATTCGAAATATGCACCCATCGATAGGAATCCTCCGGCGCATGTATATCTTTGACGGACGCTCATCGAGGATGACGCTGCACCGGGAGGTCCCAAATGGGAGGCGAAACACAAGACAATCGCGATCACCGGTGCATCTCACGGGATCATCGATACTTCCCCGGGCCAGGTCAGTGAGTACATGGCGAAACGCGATACCATACTCGTCCTGGGCGCTCAGGGCTTTATCGGAAGGCGTCTTCGGGACCGGCTCAACGGGAATTATCGGCTTATCAGCGTCGATATTCGACCACTGGTGCCGGTCCGGGCCCGTGTCGGCGACGAAGATCTCTGCGGTGAGCGTCTACTGCGACTCGACCTCGGCGACCCCGCCCAGCTCGACGATTTCTTCGATGCCATTGCCGACGAGACCAACCGACTTCGGGCCGTCATCCACCTCGCCGCCTACTACGATTTTCGCAACCGACCGGATCCGCGCTACGACCGCCTCCACGGAGGCTTACAACATTTGATTGACCTTCTTCATCAACACGTCGACAGCGACGTGCCACTGATTTATGCCTCCAGTATGGCCTCCCTTGCTCCCACCGAGCCCGGTGAGCCGATCACCGAGGAGAGCCTGCGGCGCGGCGATTGGATCTATCCGGCCTCCAAAATCGAGGCCGAGAATATTCTTCGGGAGACCGCCGCCGAGCGACCGGTCGTCGAGTTGGTATTGGCCGCCGTGTATTCCGACCTCGGACAGCTCGTTCCGCTCTTCAATCAGATCGAGCTGGTCCGCAGCCGATCCATCGCCAAATTCATGTATCCCGGCCCCGCTGACCGGGGATTGACCTACGTCCATATCCGGGAGACCGTCGATGCCTTTATGCGGGCCGTGGAGTCGTTTTTCGGTCGCACCGGCAACCACCGATTTCTCATCGGACAACAGCGAGCAGTCCCCTACGAGTTGATCCACCGCCTGGCCAGCGAGACATTTCACGGCAAAAAACTGCCCCTTTTCCGTGTCCCTCCCCCTTTTGCCGTCATTGGCGCCCACATGTTGAGCGCATTCTCAAGCCTGGCCGGAAAACAGCGCTTTCTTCAGCCCTGGATGATTCAATTTGCCGGAGAGCACTTCGAATTCGACCTCAGTCACGTCAAATCAAAGCTCGGCTGGAGTCCGTGGCGCAATCTCCACGACGACCTGCACCGCATCCTCGAATTCGCCCACTACCACCACGATATCTGGCTGGAGGTCAATCACCGCCGGCCCTGGTGAGCAGATGAAGTTTCCCGGCAGTTCGGCGGTGCACTCCGCTCGATACATCCTGGCTCAATGGTCCAACCACGCCCCTTCGCCCCGTCATACGCGAGGCGTCCCTTCTCATCGAGCGCCGTTCCGTTTAGCGTCCCTGTCCGTACACCCGCTGAACGGATCACCGAATACTGCACTTCAGGAGACCCACGATGGACGCTCAAAAGGCCTTACTGGAACGGCGAACGATTCACGACTACACCGATGAGTCGGTTCCCGCCGGCGTCGTCGACCGCGCGCTTAAAGCCGCCATCCGAGCCCCGAACCACAAATTGACGAACCCCTGGCGGTTCACACGGGTCGGCCCTGAAGTCCGCGAGAAATTGACGAACCTCGGCGTAAAACTCAAACGCCAAAAAAAGGACAATTTCGACGATGAATACGAGTCGTATTTGCGGGAAAAATACGGGAACCCGGCGGAGTTGATTGTGGTCAGCCAGGTACTCGACGACGATGACTTTCGACGCCGCGAAGACTACGCAGCCACGGCCTGCGCCATCCAGAATTTGTGTCTCTCGCTGTGGGCAGACGGCGTGGGCTCAAAGTGGAGCACCGGTTCCATGACCCGTCACCCCGACGCCTACCAATACCTCGATATCGACGACGATAACGAGCGCATCGTCGGCTTTGTCTGGGTCGGAATGCCGAAGGAAGTCCCGGACCCGCCGCGAGATCCACTGCAAGACGTCGTGCGCACCACGTCTTGAACATCAGCGGTCAGCACTACTCGTCGAGTCCCGACTCCAATCGATCCGGGTACACATCGGCCGGCACACCGGCTGCCCAGTCCTCGACGAGTTGGCGCAGCCGCGCCTCCCGGGCTCCGCGGCGCAACTCGTAGTCGACGAAGGCCTCGACGGCGTCGGGCTCGACGGGCCGGCCGTCGATGGCCTCGTCGACTCGAATCAGATGCCACCCGAATTCGCTGCGCACCGGCTCCGAGAGCGTCCCGCGCTCATCATCGCCGGCAACAGTCTCGGCGCCCTGTGCAAAGTCGTCGACGACGGTCACCCAGCCCTCGGGAAGATGTTCGGGCACCACCCGTTCGTCGGCGCGCGGAAAGCGCATGTGTTCATTGACCACTGCCCGCAACTCTCCGTCCAGTGCGTCGTCATTGAGTTCGGAGGCCATCTCGCGCAGTGCGTCATCATCGGCATCGGATTCCAGCGCTCGTCGAGCCTCCTCGATATGCCGGCGCGCCTGTTCGTACAGCTGTTCACGGAGCTCGGTATCGACCTCTTCGGGCACCAGAATCACCAGATGACTGGCGCGCAGCCCCGGAGGGACTCGGCGAGTGGTTTCGACATGCTCTGTAAACGAGGGACGGCGACTCTCGTCGGGCTCTGCGTATTTCTCGACCTCTTCGAGCACCAGCGCTGAAACCAGCCCCTGCTTGCGGGCAAACGCCACCTCCGGTCGATCGCCGTAGCCCTGGCGGAGGGCTTCCCGGGCCATCAACTCCCGTTCGATGACCGCATCCACAACCTCCGAGACCGTCGAATCCGGCATATCTCGCCAGGCGGCCTCCACATCGCTCACCGTGATCGGCTGACCGTCGACGGTGGCTACCGTCGTATCGTCGGCGACCTGACGGTCGTGGGCCATATCCCAGGCCTGTTGGCCTTCGGGATGGTCGACGGGCTGGAAGTCATCGTCGCAGCCGCCGGCCAGGACCGACGCGACGATTACGGCGATGGTCATCGAAGTCGTTGCGCGAATATCCACCACTTTACTCCTCACCAATGGCGGCAACGGCCAACCTCGAGATATCCACTCCGGCGCGCACCACCAAAAAAGCCACGACCAGCGTCATCAACCCGGCGACGTAGTCGGCACGAGCCAAGAATTCGACGGTGCGATAAAAGAAATAGGCGCTACCCACAATAAAGCCCACGCCCAGCACATCGTATATCAGCGCTCGCATCGCATTCTCCTCGCCAGGGGCCCAAATCGGCAACAACACTCGGCGTCATTCACAACACGTACCACACCGCTACCGCCGTGATGGCCATCAATCCGCACAGCCACAAGACGATGCGACGCACCAGTCGGTTCGGTTCCTCGATGAGACGACGCACGCCTGATGAAAGCGGTGATCGACGCCGGTGATATTCCCAGTTAAGTGCCGGGACGACAGCTCCCACATAGACCACGACCAACCAACCGAGGTAGACGGCGGCCGCCGAAAACAACTGCTGGGTCTTCGACGCAGTCTGGTCCTGGAGGGTGGCCAGTGATTCCTGGATGCCGGCATCCACAAAGAGTGCATAGGTGATCACAACAAAAACCAGGGCCATCACCGAGAACCGAGACACGACAAATCGCCGATACTTCAACGCATGATCGTCGCTGGAGTCGCCGCGACTATCGCGCCGGCCCTGCTCGATTCGCGCCGGCATCTCCGAAGGACGGCTGGCGGCAACCACGAAATACACCGCCAACGTCGCCGCCGCCGGCACCAGTGAACCGGCCGATGCCAGCGACTGCCATTCCGCATCGGGCAGCCACGCCAGTCCGGGCAAAAAACTGACCGGATACAGCGCAAGGCGGCCCGCCGGATGGCGCCAGACCACGGCAATCATGGCCGCAATCAGCGGGATCAGATACAGGGTCACGGCAATGCCGGTCCCGTCCTCGCTTTGCAATTCAGCCGCCGTGCCCATCCCCAGAAGCTGAACCCACAATCCGACGGTGACGATCACGAATAAGAGCAACCACAGCCGCCGCTGCCAGCGCCTGCTCAGCACAGCACCGGCCTCGATGTCCGCCGTCGATCGCTCGTCGCCTGGATCGCGTTCCTCCATAGACCGGCCCGTCATCTGCAGCGATTGCCGTCGCCTCCGGCGTTATTCGACGTCCAAAATCACTTCCCGTGCGTCGTCTCCTCGAATGACGTCGAATCGAATTTCATCGGCGCCCTCCAGCGTCTGCCAGGCCTCCATGTAATCGTCGGGGCGCTCAAGCCGCACCAGATTGACGTGGGTGATAATGTCGCCGATTTCGAGCTTCGACTCCATGTGGACACGCGCCGTCTCGGTGGCATCAACGACCCTGAAGCCGACGAATTCATCGCCGTCGTGCACCGGCTCCGTTTCGATATGCCGCATCACAATCGACGGTCCGTAATCCTGGAGTTCGTCGAGTTGGGACTCCGTGACCACGCCGGGTTCGATATCGCCGGACGGCGACGACGTTTCCGAAGTCCGGTCGCCATCGAAGGATCCATGGGTGCCCGGATGCTGAGGAGGCGGCGCAAATTCGTGCTCCTCGCTGTCTTCATCCGGAG
>CAYUPT010000049.1:0-12844 GCA_964446725.1 uncultured Bradymonadales bacterium
CTCACAGAGCAAGCGCTCGACATCCCTTCCAATACTATTATCGACGATTCGGGGTCGGGTTTTGCGTACTTTTTGGATTTTCTTGACGGTGGGATGAGATCGCTGGACGTCGTTGGCCTCGGGCTCTCGCGCTATCGCATGGGTCGCCTGGGGGGGACGGCGGACGCGACTGTCGATATCAGCTTCTGCGGAGAACGACTGTGAGTGATTCTGCGGAGGGCGACTGTGAGCGACAGTCTGGCGTAAGCGATGATAGCGCCGAAACTTCGCTGGCGCTCATCCCGGCACGACGATGTTATCGGCTCCAACACCGAAGTTGAAGTTGGCGGGATGAGGTGGCTGGCAAAATCCTCCGGGATTCCCGGATAATACGACGACACAGCCGAAGCCGGGGACGGCTCCGTCTCCAACGCCGGCGACCGTCCCGTTGCCAGGATGTCATCGGCTCCTACGGCGAAGATGACGGGATGACGTTGCTGACGACCTCTGATCGAAGGGTTGGACGATCCGGGTATGTTGTGCTTATTGTACGCCAGTAGTTGGGTACAACTTTCCGCGGGGCTCCGGAGTAAGAACCGAGTTGGCTGAAAACGGCGATAACCTTGCCGGTACTCGATGCGATGCGTAGAATGCCACTGCGGCTTTGAACATCGATCGCCGATGCACCTGGTGCACAAAAGGCTGGATGTGGGACGTCAAGACCGAGTCATCGACCACCTGGTCGAAGAGCAACTGATAGCAGCACCGGAGGCCGAAGAGCTGCGGTCGACGCACGGCGATACCGCGGCCACGGCGCTACTGGTCGACGACCGGGTCGATGAAGATACACTGCTTCAGCACCTGGCGATTGCCTTTGATTGCCCCCCGGCGGGTTACAGCGATGGTCTGTACGTCGAGCGAGCGGTCTTTGACGAACTCGACACAGAGCTCATCCGAAAATACGAAGTCATTCCCGTGCGCCGCCGGGCTCACGAGCGCGTCGATGTGATCGTCGTGGAACCGCTCAACGAGATGGCGCGCACGATCCTCGAAGAGCAATTCGACACACCCATCCGTCAGTATATCTGGCCGCGGTTGCGCTATCTGCAGGCTCGACACTTCTTTGTCGGCGATCCCCTGCCGGACTCGGTTCGCGACTACGTGCGCGACCACCCGGTCACCTTTGGATACGCCACGCCGGAAGACGAAATCGACGTCCATCGGGCCCTCCGAGACTCCACATCACTGCACGTTCATCAGTGGAGTCGAAGCGATGTCCGCGACTTTATCGCCAACTGCTACGACCGCGACACATTGTTGAAGGTGTTGCTCGGATTTGCCGGCCGCTGGTTGACGAATCGACTGATCGTGGTCTTCGGAAAGGAGGGCATCCAGCCCTACTTCGTCGAGGAATGGCCACAACTCGACGAACACGTCGACGACCTCGACGCCTTGCGCGGGCTGCGCGTAGACAGTGCCGGCGAAAGTCCCATCCGAACCCAAGATGCCTGGCAAAGCGGTAGTTGCCAAGATCTGGGGTTGGGCGAATTATTCGATAAATTGGACGTTACCCCACCGGAGCTACTGGCGGCCTTTCCCCTTCAGCTCGGCGGGCGCAATGCCATGAGTCTCATCGGCGTGCCCACCGACCGCAGCGCCGCGGTGCGCCTCGACGAGTTGTCCGATGACTTCGATCTGGAGCTGCTTGTGGAGGCGACGGGTTGGGTCGGCGATCAACTGGAAGCGATGATCAAGCGGGCCAAACAAGACTCGCTTCCGCCACCGGCCGACCGAGTCCCAGCGCTTCCGAAACCCAAAAACCAGCTCGGACTGGGATTTGAGGATTCTCTGGTCGAACAGGAGATCGCTCGACGCCAGAGCAACCAGTCGCGACACCGCTGGGGAATCGTCGATATCAGCCACGTCATCGAGGAATCATCGGCCGCCGACGACGAACGGGATATTGCCGAGACCTCGACACCGCTCGGGGAGCCCTCGGAGACCGACGATGAGCAGCAATTCGCCGACGCTTCGACACCAATTGAGGAGTCTTCGGAACGCGTCGATGATTCGGAATCGCTCGTCGAACCCTCCCAACCACTGGAGGTCGAAGGCCAGCCCAGTTCTTCGGTCGTCGAAGTCGTCGCCGATGCTCTGGGCTCTGATGAATCGTCGACTTCGCCGACACCGAGTCACCAGGACCCGATATCGGAGTCCAACGACGACGCGGCTTCGGCGAACTCCGCGGACCGCGACGTCGAGGACGAGCGACCCTCGCCGGACGCCGATGTGGGCGCCACGAGCTATGGGATGCCGACTGCGGATATCCCGGAATCGTCGGATGCCCTCGTCAACGCCACAGACAGCGCTACCGATGGCGAAGCACTGTCGACCGCGAGCGACGACATCGACTCCGACATCGACGACGTCGACAGTGATACCGGCCTGGCATCGGGGAGTTCCGGTGTCTCCGACGGCTGGAGTGATGTTCTCCACGAAGTCTCGGAGCATCGGCTCCAGGATGGCGAATCATCGAGCTCGACCTCCGAGTTCGACGATGCCTCCACGAGCTCCGGCGACGACCCCGGCGAAGGCGACGACCTCAACGCAGACGGCGTCGGCAATGATCCATCACAGGCCGCAGCGCTCGATGGCTCGACCAAAGAAGACGATGCCATCAACGATGAACCACAGGACGCCGACAGCGGCGACGGCCCATCGGGTCTTTCGATTCCCACGGGACCATCCGGGGTTCCCATGGCCCAGATATTACGCCGCCCCAAAAGAGTGTCCGAAAACGCCGTGACATCGGCCCAAGACGAGTCCGACAGTGATGAGCAATCCAGTGCCGGTGCCGACGGCACGACGGGACGCACCATGATGGGACTCGGCGAAATTCCCAGTCTGGCCGACGATTCCGAGGTCGACTCCGAGGCCGACGACGACGCGCAATTGGCCGCCGGCACCAGTGCATCACTGGCCGGTGCTGATTCCCGGCCCGGCGGTACGATCCAGATGGACGCCGATTCGGCGCGGACTCAGACATTCGGGGAGTTTCTGGACGATATGGAGTCCGAACACATCGACGAAGAGCCCGGCGATGAATTCGACAACGATCCGCTGACGGTACCCGTCGATGCCATCGAAGAACTGGAGTCGGGGCCGATGGCCGTCGAGATCGAAGAGAGTCTGTCGCTGCTCGACAGCCCCGCCAAAGACGAGGCCTTTGCGGCGGCCGAACACCTGGCGACGGCGGGCGCGTCGGTACTGCCGAGATTGGATGATCCATTTCCGGGCCGACTCTTCGTCGACCGCTACCAGTACAGTGTCGAAACCCTTCCGCCGGTCAACGATCACGGGCCGATTCTGGAGGCCCTGGTCCGGATCGGAACGCCGTCACTGGCGCTGGTCGACAAATACCTCGACGTCAACAGCCTGGAGTGTCGATTTTACGCGACCTATCTGTTGACGGAACTTCCCGCCGAACCACTGCTCGAAGCACTGACGGAACGACTCTTCGATCGCGATCAGCAAACGCGCAATATTGCTCGAGACATCATCTACGCGCACCGACACGTCAATAACTTCGAAGAGCAGGTCATTGATTCGCTGCGCGCCGTTCTCGCCGACTCCGATGAGGAGTCGCGCGTCGAAATCGCCGCCGATTGCGTGCGGTTATTCAAAGACATCGCCTCTGTCCCACTGCTGATCGACCATCTGCAGGGACACTCGGAGCCGGTGCGCGACGCCGTCCACCGGGCACTTCGAGAAATCACGTTTCAATCCCTGGCGCCATCGCCCTCGGAGTGGCGCCGGTGGTGGTTTGATGCCGACGGTCAACCCCGATGGAAGTGGCTGGTCGACGCCATGGACAGCGAATCCAAAGAGATGCGACTTCTGGCCTTTGACGAAATCGAGCAACTGCCCGGAGTCGATATCGACTACCACCCGGAACAACCGACCAAACTTCGCGGTCGCGCCCAGCGACAATTGACGGAACTCTTCGAACAACAGCAATCCTGAAAACAAATAACACCGTCGCGAGCTACAACCGATAGCCGGCGGTGATCATGACCGTGTGAAACATATCCCGGGAGTGAGCGGCTCCCGAAATATCGACGGGCTCGGGGTAGTCCAATTCCAGATACTGAATGCTGTAATCGACATTGAGGCGCAGCGGAAGCAGGGCCTCGATGCGAAGCGTGGCATCGCCGCCGAAGCCGAGCCAACCCGCCGGCTCGCCGTAGGCGCCCCCGGAATTACTGGCGCTGATGATCGGCAACAATAGAGCGTCGATCTGGAGGGTGGCCAGTGAATCGACGGTGTAATGAACACCGGCGCCGATCCGTCCGTTTAGATATCCGCTGCCGGTGTACTCGTCGTGGGCATCGAGAAAGGACAGATTGGCGGTCTCAATACCGCCGATGGCGCGAAGCCGCGTCGTCGCCGACAGGGCACTGATATACCGGGCATCGGCTCCCAGCCGCAGGTAGCGACCGGAGATGTTGTCGTCGCCCACGGTGCTCGAAAACGGCGACATGGCGAAAAATCCGCCCACCTCAAAGGCCGCCGTGTCGCGGTCGATGGTCGTCAATAGGCTATCGACGCCGGCGGCGACTCCAAAGAGCATGGTCTCATGGCCAAATTCGAAGTCCCCGTCGGGCTGATTCATCTTCAGACCGCGATGTCCGACCAGCCCACCGGCTCGAAATTCGATATGGGGCTGGAGATTTCCGTATTGCTCGCGATGGGCCCGGGCGGCGGCTTCTCTTAGATCGAGGGTCTCTTCGTCGTCGCCATCGAGCTGGAAGTCATCGTCTCCGATCTCGCCGCGCTGGACCTGTCGGCGAAATTGTCGGACATCGGGAACGACCTCCGAAAAGATCTGTTCGAGAATGGCTCGCGCGGCGTCGCCGTCGAGTTCTCCCTGTGCCGTGGATTCGCGGGCGGTGGTCAATTCTCGTCCCTCCGGCCCCACAGCGGTGACGAAGACCGCACCGGTTTCGGAATCGTATTGATGCACCAATATCACCTCTACATTTCGACTCCACATCAAGGCCGAAACGTCATCGCCGTAGTGCGATGGTGGGCCACCTGTCAGCGATGACATTTCGACGCCGACATCGGCGGCGGTATCGATGAATTCGTCGGCATCCAGTACATCGATGCGACTGCTGTCATCGAGAAGGTCGTATACGATGTCGAATCCCGCCGAAGTGGCATCGACTCCACCGTCGACGTAGACCAGGCGCAGTGGTTCGTCTTCCGTACTCTGAGCCAGGGATATTGCCGGCAGAGCAACGACCAACAACATCACAACAAAGGCGGCCATCCACTGATGAGTCCGTTGCAATTGCATATCGATCCCGAAATGGCGGTCATCTGAATTCTGGGACAACTATCGAGGGTTTCGCCGACGTTTACAACGGGCGAGATACGGGCGATTTTCATCGAGTCAACGAGTAATACACCACAAGAGCACCGCCGGGACCACCCACCTACTTCCAGTGGTCCGCATTAGCCAACTGGATACGAACGATGATTCGAAGACAAACGCGCCTTTATCCTTGCCATTGAGGCTCATCGGGAAAACGGATCGGTCAGGAGCCCGGAAGAGGAGTTCGAAGCTCCCATCGAAATTGGTAACTTCGGGTTGCTCAGGTGGAATAGTGGCAATGGGCCGCTACTTTTTATCTTCAGGCAATGGTCTCGAAACTCTTTTGGATACGCGATGTTCGGGCTCTGGAAAAAATACAGACGGCGCCGACTCACGGAGCGGCCAGTCCCCGACGACTGGCTGGAGGCGGTGACTGAACACATTCCGATCTTTCCGGCGTTCTCCGACGAAGAGGCCCGGGGATTTCTCGATCATCTCAAGGTGCTGATGTGGGACAAGCACTGGATCGGGGCTCGAGACTTCGAACTCGACGAGACAACGAAAGTCGTCATTGCCTCCCAGGCAGCGCGCATGGCCCGGCGTCTTCCGCTATCGGCCTTTGATCGCCACAGCGAATTCATCGTCTACGGCGACGACTTCGTCAATCCCGACGACGAGATGCTTCCCGGTCCACTCCACGGAGAGGCTCACCACTTCGGAACCGTTGTATTGAGCTGGCCGGCCGTCCAGGAGGGACTGAAATATCCCTGTCAGGGCTATAACCCGATCCTTCACGAGATGGCTCATATCCTGGATATGACCAGCGGCTATTTCGACGGAACGCCTCTGTTGCACAGCGGTAAGGACTACGAGCCGTGGGCCAATGTATGTCAGAAGTACTTTATGGCGATGCGCGATCGCCCGGAGGAGAGTTTTATGGATCTGTATGGCGCCGGCGATGAATCGGAGTTTTTCGCCGTCACCACCGAGGCGTTCTTCGAACTCCCCGATGTTCTGGCTCATGAAGCCCCCGACTTATACGACGTCTTTCGGAGCTACTACCGCGTCGAGCCCAAGATCATCCCCTGTAGTTGCACAAGCCATGAGCCGCCGGAGGGCGACGATCCAGAGGACTACGAAGAGGTCGGATACCCACTGATTCCACCGCCGGATCCAATGGAGAATTTCTACTTTTAAATGACTTCAGATGGGAACCGCAGGGCTGGTTCTTCTTATCGAAGAAATCAGCACGTCTCGTCCAGATCTTGGAGGCTCTTCATGCCCTTTTCGGTCAGATAGGGCCGGATCAATCCCACGACGCGCTGCGGGTCGAGGGGGACTTCGCCGCGGGATTGTTGGACCTGCGCCAGAATCATATAGGAACCGAAAAACAACCAGGCCGTATCCTCGGCATTTAGGTCCTCGACGACATAACCGGTTTGCTGCCAGTGCACGATACTGTCGTGCATCACTTCCACGGCCTGTTTCTGTATCGGCAAATACATCTCTCGGACATCGTCTTCGTCGAGTTCGGCAAGCACCAAAAAGATCATGCGCGCCATATCGGGATTGGAGTCGAGAATACTGACGTAGTAGTCGACGCAATCCGATATCGCCTGGAGTGGATCGTCGCGATGGCGGTCGAGAATATCCTCCAGATCGGTGGTCAACCGACCGGCCGTGTGGCGAATGGCCTCCGTAAAGATATCGCGCTTGCTTCCGAAATACCGATACAGCAATGCCTCGGTGACCCCCGCCTCCTCGGCAATGCTCTTGGTCGTCGCCCCGTGATAGGTGGAACGGGCAAAGACCCGAATGGCACTGAGCAAGATCTGTTTTTTCCGCTCTTTGGCGGGCATTCGCCGTGTAGACAACGTCTGACTCCGTTTTGAAATTGACCGACCGGCTCGAAAGGCGGCGCCGTCGATGATCGCGACAACATTGATTCCACGTTTTCGAGCGTTCCTTAGTGTATACTTACCAAATTCGCGTCAAATTGCATCCGGGAATCGCCAGATGCCTCCGCGCGCTGTAGCGCCAACAGCCCGCCACAGACAATTTTGGCACCAACGCCGGTCTTCGCTCACCGGGGGTTCTCCACCGGTAGCACAAGATTATACCGGGGCCTCATCCGGATAGTTTTCCCGAAATCAGCCTGTGAAAAACCCTGTGTGTAAGTGTGTTGAAATCCTGTTGAAGACCCCGTGGACAGTGGTGTGGAAAACATTGAGAAGATTCTTCCACAGCCTGTCCACAGATGCTCTCTTGGTTCGCTGGGGATAACTATCGCATACATTTCAGTCCCTTAGATCGGTTCTCCACAAATTCACAGGCCCTTCTACTACTACTGCCTAGAAAAAAAGGGACCTAAATTAGTATAGTACTTCGTTTGTAGGGTCCCTGTGGAAAACTCGGGAAGACCCACAACAAAGGCAGTTCAGTCCTCACACGGGAGTCCATCAATCGATGGAGGCGCTGCCGGCCTGTGGCACAGCGACACAGGAGCTTTTTTCTGGTGGACAGGTGTATCTCCGTCGTCACAGGGATCGGGACGCAGCGAGAGTCACCGTCAGTGTGACGCTCTGGCGTGGAGCGGAAATTTGACGCCCCTGCACCGGCAAGGATGTCGGGGCTAAAAGGCCTATCTGACGGGCCATAATGCGCTCATTTGAAATTCCCATCGAATACGGGGCATCGAAATCAAAAATAGGGCTTGCAACGATGCCCGAGCTATGATGGATTGTGGACCCGAACAAATACGGGAAAAATCGATTCCCAGGTTCTATTGAGTCGGAGACGAGGTCCATGAAGATTCGCATTTCCAGTGATGCGCTCGCCGATGAGCTCTTCAAACTCCAGGGCGTAGTCAACCAGCGAAGCACACTGGCGATCCTGTCGAACGCTCTATTGGAAGCCGAGGGCGACACCCTGACGCTTCACGCAACAGACCTCGATATTTCTGTGTCGACCTCCTGTAATTGCGAGGTCGTCGAGCCCGGTGAGGTGACGCTGCAGGCCAAAAGCCTGTTTGATATCGTCAAAAACCTCGACGGCGAGACACTGGAATTGGAGACCGAGGAAAATCACTGGGCGAACCTCGATGCCGGGTCCGTATCCTGTCGCATCGTCGGTACCCATGCCGAGGAATTTCCGAATATCCTGGATACGTCGTCGGTGGAGCTATTTCCCATCGACGCCGGGCGCATCTTGGATATGATCGAAAAGACGATCTTCAGTATTTCCACCGATGACTCGCGGGCTAATCTGACCGGTGCCTATTTCAAGGTCACCGAGGAAGATAATCTGTTGATGGTCTCCACCGATGGCCACCGGCTGTCGAAAATTGAGACGCCGCCCGAGGAATTCGATCCGGGCGCCGATATTCCGGGAGCACTCAGAGAGGGAATCATCATTCCCAGAAAGGGGCTCGCCGAGGTCAAACGGATCATCGATCCGAAGAGTTCGGAGCTTTCGTTCGGGCTAATTGAAAATAATATCGTCTTCAAAAGCGGGCCGATGAGTCTGTCGGTTCGGCTTATCGACGGCACGTTTCCCGATTTCACCCAGGTCCTTCCCAATGAATCGGATCATCGGGCCTATGCCGAGAAGTCGGTCGTTCAGGACGCATTGAAATTTGTCAGTCTCTTCGCCAGTTCCAAGACCAACAACATCCGACTGACACTCGAAGACGACGGATTGGAGTTGTACTCGTCGGACCCGGAACGCGGAGAGGCCAAAAAGGTTGTGCCCATCGACTACGAGGGTCAGCCGGTCAAAGCGGGCTTTAATTTCCGCTACCTCAAAGACGTCCTCAGCGCCATCGACGGAGACAGCGTCTCCATCGAGATCATCGACACCCTGTCACCGACGCTGGTCCGGGACCCGGATCGCGACGAGATGCTCTTCGTCGTCATGCCCATGCGCCTGTGACGTATGCTTTTAGACGCACTGCGACTCCGACATTTTCGCAATCTGAGTCGGGTCGATATCGCGCCACATCAGCGCTTTAACGTGCTCAGCGGGGCCAACGGTCAGGGCAAGACCAACCTCCTGGAGGCCATCTATCTTCTGGGGGCCGTCAAGAGCTTTCGGCGAAAGGCGACGAATAAAAACCTCGTCGAATTCGAGAGCGAAGAGGCCCTTCTGGAATCGAGAATCCGCCGCGGTGGCCACGAGCGAAGCGTCCGTATCGAAATTTCAAAACGGGGAAAGCAGGTCTATCTCAACGGAGAGTCGGTGCGCAATATCTCCGACTTTTTCGGGACTCTCAATATCGTGGTATTTGGACCGGACGATATCGGGATTTTAAAGGGATCGCCGTCGCAGCGCCGTCAATTCATCGACCGCGCCATCTTCAACGCCCATCCGGCCTATGCCACGGAGTCGACGCACTACGACGACGTCTTAAGCCACCGCAACGCACTGCTCAAAGAGCCACCGGTCGACGACGCCTTGATGTCGGTCTACAACGACCAATTCGTACAGTGGGGAACCAAAATACTGGAGCGAAGACTCGATTTTCTCCAGCATTTTCGGCCGGTACTAAAGCGCATATTTTCGGCGATCTTCAGCGAGGATCTGCCGGCACAGATCGGCTACGATGCGACCTGGATGGCCGGTGATATCGACGAGGACAAGGCCCTCGACGACAGCGATTATCTGCAGAAATTACTCCGGGAGTCGCTTCGACGAACGGCCGACGAAGAGCGCGACCGAGGCTATACCGTCGTCGGACCGCACCGAGACGACCTGAAGACGACGCTCGCCGGTCGCGATGTCCGGGCCTTTGGCAGTCAGGGACAGACCCGGGCCTTCGTGCTGGCCATGAAGATTGCGGAGATCACCTACCTGGAGGAGCGCTATCACTTTGCGCCGATCTTGCTTCTGGACGACGTCTCCAGTGAATTGGATCGGGAGCGAAACGAGTACCTATTCTCCTTTCTTCGAAATCGCTCCCAGGGCCAGGTCTTTATCACGACGACCCACCGCGACTACATCTTGCTCGACGACGAGTTGAGCTGGTTTGGCGTCGACGGCGGCGATATCGAAAAAATTGAATGAGAGCCGGTCATACAATACCGGTTGGCGGCGCAATCGGCGGTATCGATTCCGGTTGGATCGCAGAGGGCGTCGATGAGAAGATGTTCACCGCCGTATGTTGACGGATGTCTGTTCGGCGCCGTTGGTTGGATATCGCCGGCATAGATAGCTTCGAACGGGGACGAATCGATTTCCATAAGAAATGGGGACAACGATGAACCAACGACGCTTTTTTCGCCCGACTCTGATGGCCTTGATTGCAGGGGTAATGGTACTGGTCGTTGCCGGCTGTGCGTCGTCGCCTGACGAAGAGCGACCGAGCCTCGATGTCAGTGAACCTCCCCAAAACTACGTGGAGGCCGATATTCTGGGGATTGTGGCTGCTCCCGGCCAGGGACCGGCGGTGCTTTTGGGCTCACAGCTCCAGGAGTTGATCCTTCCGATCTTTATTAATCCATCGCAGGCCATGGCGATCCAGCTGGGGATCGAAGACCGGGATTTCGAGCGGCCCCTGACCCACGATCTGGTCGCCGGATTGATGGAAGAGCTCGACGGTGAAATCGCCAAGGTTCAGGTCGATGAACTTCGGGAGGGTACATTTTACGCGACGATATTTTTGATCACCCCCACCGAAGTGGTCGAAGTCGATGCCCGGCCATCGGACGCCATCGCCATGGCCGTCGGTATCGATGAAGAAATTCCGCTGTACGTCGCCCAACAAGTTCTCGATGATGCCGGATTGAGCGAAGACGATGTCCAGCAGATGCCGCCCGCCGATCCGGGGCAGCCGGAGGACTTCGACGACTCGCCGACGACGCCGATGTAGCCCCCGGTGTTGCCCATCTGGCGCAAACGTTGTTCTTGATAGTCTGCGGTATTCTGCGCTAATTCTCGGGGCAACAATGAGACGTTGACCATCTCCTATCGACAGGGACCTTGCTGTGGCCACCCCAGAGATTGAGCAATTTATCGAGTCTCATCGGGATCGATTTCTCGACGAACTCTTCGAGTTACTGAGTATCCCGAGTATCTCGACGGACGAACAACACGCCGACGAAGTCCAGCGATGTGCAGACTGGCTTGTGGACCACCTCCAGAAGATCGGTGTCTCCGACGTCGAACTTCACGCCACCGACGGCCATCCGATTGTCTACGCCGAACACTGCGAGGCCGGCGACGAGGCACCGACGATTCTGGTCTACGGTCACTACGACGTTCAGCCCCCGGATCCGCTCGACAAGTGGGACTCGCCGCCCTTTGAGCCCGAGGTGCGCGACGACAAGATTTTTGCTCGCGGCGCCACCGATGACAAAGGTCAATTCTTCGCCCACGTCAAAGGCCTGGAGGCCTGGCTGTCGACGAGTGGCGAACTTCCGGTCAACGTCAAATTATTGCTGGAGGGCGAGGAGGAAATCGGCAGCAAACACCTCCCACCCTGGGTCGAAAAAGAGGCCGATAGACTCCAGTGCGATGCCGTCGTCATTTCCGATTCGTCGATGTTTGCCCCGGGAAAACCGTCGATTACCTACGGACTTCGCGGGCTGGCGTACCTGGAGATGACGGTTCGCGGTCCGAGCCACGACCTCCATTCCGGGCTATACGGCGGCGCGGTGCCAAACCCGATCAACGAGCTTTCGCGCATTATCGCCAAACTCCACGATGACGAGGGCCGAGTCACGATTCCCGGCTTCTATGACGATGTCCGCGAGCTTCAAGACAACGAGCGTCGGGCCTTTGCAGAGCTTCCCTTCGACGAGGAGGGATTTATCGATGAGACCGGTGTCGCTGGGCTCAAGGGCGAGGCCGGTTACTCGACACTGGAGCGGATCTGGGGACGACCCACCCTGGATTGCAACGGCATCTGGGGCGGATTTACCGATGAGGGAGCCAAGACGGTATTGCCCTCGGAGGCCCACGCCAAGTTTTCGTGCCGGCTGGTGCCCGACCAGGACCCGGACGATATTGCCGAACGCGCTCAGCAGTGGGTCGAAAAATTGGCCGATGACGCCGTCGACATCGACGTCCAGATGTTCCACGGTGGTACACCGGTGATCATGGATCGCGATGCGCCGGCGGTGCGCGCGGCCTGTCGAGCGCTGTCGAAGGTATGGGATGAAGAAGCTGTCTTTACCCGCGGCGGGGGAACGATTCCCGTGGTTGCCACGTTCTCCGATGTACTGGACGTGCCGACGGTCCTGATGGGTTTTGGTCTGGAGGACGATCGGCTGCACAGCCCGAACGAGAAGTTCAACGTCGAAAATTACTACGCCGGAATCGCCTCCAGCGCCCATCTATGGAATGAATTGCTCCAATAAACAGCGCGACTGCACACTGCGGTCAACGGCGGTCATTGCTGCCGTTATACTTGTGGCGACGGCGGTGTTGTATGCCGGATGTGATGGCGGTGACGGCGATGATGTCGACGATGTCGACGCCAATTTGGCGCAA
>CAYUPT010000050.1:0-12803 GCA_964446725.1 uncultured Bradymonadales bacterium
CCCTTCGCCAGGTCATGGAAAAATACGGCGTTCGCGACGCCCATCGATTTACGCCGGCCGAAGAACGCGACGATCATTGATTTTTCGGCTCGTCGTCCGCCGGGCCGTCCGCCGGAGGTGGCTCCTCTGTGCGCCGCTGTTCGCGCTCCCGTTCCTGGGCTGCGACATCGGCGGCGTACACGAAGTTGTGGACTCGTTCGTCGTCCATCTCCGAGATTTCAGAGGGCGACCCGTAGGCGATGATTTCGCCCTTGTGGAGCATGCCGATATTATCGGCGGTCCGAAACGCCGACGCCATATCGTGACTGATCACGATACTGGTGACGTCGAATTCCTCCTGAACCTCCACGATCATATCCTCCACGTATTTCGCCATGATCGGATCCTGACCGGTCGTCGGCTCATCGTAGATCAGCAAACGCGGATCGGCGACCAGCGCCCGCGCCAGCGCCACCCGCTTTTTTTGGCCACTGGAAATTTCGACGGGATTGGCATCGGTGATATCGCTGAGCCGAAGCCGCTCCAAAAGCTCTTCGGTCTTTTCGTGGGCCTTCGAACGGCTGCAGACCCGGCGCTCGATGAGCGGAAACGCGACATTGTCGCGCACCGACATCGAATCAAAGAGCGCCGAATGTTGAAATAGCATCCCGATTTCGGTGCGCATCTCGCGCAGGCGCTTCTCACTCATGCCCGCCAATTTGCGCCCGAAGACCTCGACGGTGCCCTCCGTGGGCTCCATCAGCCCCAGGATATGTTTCATCATCACCGACTTGCCGGCTCCGGAGCCCCCGATAAGCGTGGTCAACTCCCGGCGCGGAGCGTCGAAGTTGATATCCCGGAGCACCGTCTCGTCGCCAAAGGTCTTGACGACGTCTCTCATCCGTACCGTCACCTCCCGGTCGTCGACTTCGTCATCGCCGTCGTCTTCGGCGATGCGGATATCGGACTTGGTCTGACCTCCGACGAGCTTTTCGATGCGCTCGTCGTCGGACTCTCTGATCTCTTCCGGCGGTCCGTAGGCGATGATCGTTCCGCCGTGAAGGACGGCGACCCGGTCCGCAATCCGAAAAATCGTCGCCATATCGTGGCTGATGAGCACGCTGGTCAGACCGAATTTATCGGTAATATTCTCGATGAGTTTGTCGACAAACTCCATCATCACCGGATCGAGACCGGTCGTCGGTTCGTCAAAGAGCGCCAACTCCGGGTTGTAGACGATGGCCCGGGCCAGACTGACGCGCTTTTTCATGCCCCCTGAAAGCGTGGGAGGTTGCTGATTGACGGCGTGCCCCAGATCGAGTTGCTCGAGCAAGGACGTGGCCTGCTGTCGCGCCTCGGTCCGACCCATCGCCTGGTTTTCGACCAGCGGAAAGGCCACATTGTCTTTGATGCTCATCGAATCAAATAGCGCGTAGTTTTGAAACATGGTGCCCACGCGCTTTCGCAGGGCATCGAGCCGGGGACCGGAAAGCGACGAGATATCCTTTCCGAACAGGCGCACCGTGCCGCGGTCGGGCTTGAGTAGCCCGTTCATATGCTTGAGTAATACGCTTTTTCCGGAACCGGAGGCCCCGATAATAATCGTGATTTTGCCGGGCTCGATCTTCAGATCCAATCCCCGAAGAACCGTTTCGCCGCCAAAACTCTTGTGGACCCCCTCCAATTCGACAATCGGCTCCCCACTGTCGACATCCCAGCGATCGACGTCGGGAACCAGCAGGTTCTTGCGTTGCCCGCCCTCTTCGGCACTTTCAGCGAATTCGGAAGTCGACAAACGTATCCCTCACAGGTTCAAAATGCGCGGCGACTGGTACTGACGTTCAACAACAGACCGACACCGGCGAGCATTACCAACATACTGCTGCCGCCGTAACTCATCATCGGCAATGTCAATCCCACAACGGGGAGTACTCCGGTGACCATCCCGAGATTGACGACGATATGCCAGAAAAACAGAGCCGCTACTCCCACGGCAACCACCGCTCCATAGCGACTGTCGGCCCGTCGAGAAATATTGAGCGCACAGAGGATGAACGCCAGATACACAAATAGCAACAGGACCATGCCCACAAAACCGCGCTCTTCGGCCCAGTTGGCGGCAATAAAGTCATTTTCGTGTTCCGGCACAAACCCCTTTTGGACCTGTGTACCCTCCAGTTCTCCCTTGCCCCACAATTGACCGGAACCAAGGGCGATCATCGACTGGCGAACTTGCCACGACTTGCCGCGAGTATCGGCGTCGACGTTGAGATAGGTCGCCACCCGGTCCTGCTGGTAGTCCTGCAATAAAAATGCGTATCCAAAGGGAATGGCGACCACGACGATCACCGCCAGCGCCGCCAGACTCTCCCAGCGCACTCCCTCAAATAGAACCATGGTCATAAAGATCGCCATAATGACCAGCGACGTCCCCAGATCGGGCTGATTGAGCACGAATAAAACACCCAGTCCCACCAGCGCAAAGGGCTGCCATAATTCGTGAAGGCTATATGCCTCATCCCGGTCGCGCTCGTGGAAAAACCGGGCCGTCACCACGATGATCGCCAGTTTCAGCAACTCCGATGGCTGCATCATGAAGATGCCCAGATCGAGCCACCGCTGAGAGGCGTTGAGTTCCGTTCCCACCAGCGCCACCAGGACCAACAACCCGATGACCACCGCGTACAATGCGTAGGCCCAGCGAATAAAAAAGCGGGTATCGACAAAGGCCATCGCCACCGCCATCACACTGCCGGCGCCGAGCCAGATACTGTGATACAGATGAAAGGAGACATCGGAGTGCATCGATGCACTGCGAAGATTGATGATCCCGATCAGCGATAGCACGGCGACGACAACCAGCAACGGCCAGTTGAGCCGCTGGATCCCCGACCACCAACGCCGCTGCGTATCCAGCGTCATTGCCGACCTCCCCCGGCCCGGCGATCGCCGAGTCGCACATCGAGCGCCGCCCGGTCGTCGCGCGTCAGATAGCGGTCCAAAATTTCCATGGCCACCGGGGCTGCATCGCCTCCACCACCGCCGCCGTGCTCCAGAAAGACGACCAGAGCGATCTCGGGGTCGTCGTAGGGAGCAAAGGCCGAAAACCAGGCGTGATTTCGAAGATGCAGCTCCCGCTCCTCGTGGGGAATGCGCACCGAACCGATCTGGGCGACCTGAGCCGTTCCCGTCTTGCCCGCCACCGGCGTATGGTCCAGCGACGATCCGCGCGCCGTTCCATCTTCGCTGGCCACCACCTGACGGAGGCTCTCGCGCAACACCTCCAGATGCTCCGGATCGATATCGAGCTCTTTGCGCACCTGAGGCGCGTAATCGAAGAGAACGTCCCCGCTGTCACTTCGGATCTCATCGACCAGCTGGGGATAGTACAGGTCGCCTCCGTTGGCGATCGCCGCATAGGCCATCACCACCTGCAGGGGCGTCGCGAGCGTGTCGCCGCTTCCCACAACGGAGTTGAGGTCAAAACCCCGCTGATAGCCCTCGGGGCTGTTGCTTTCGTGCCACTGTCGATCCGGCACCCGGCCACTGTCCTCGCGGGACAACTCAATTCCGGTGGTCTCGCCAAATCCAAAGGCCCGCGCGTACTCCGCGAGCACATCGAGCCCCAGTTCTTCGGCCATCTCGTAGTAGTACACATTGCAGGACTGAGCCATCGCCGAGTAGGCGTCGACATCGCCATGTCCGCCGTCGCGCCAACACCGGAATCGATGGCCGCCGAAATCGTGATAGCCCGGACAGTAGTATTCGTCGTCGGCCTCGACGTGGTCTTCTGCCAGCCCCATCCAGGCCCCGATGATCTTGTAGACCGACCCCGGGAAAAAGCGACTGACCGTCTTGTCCATCATCGGATGAAAGGGGTCGCTGTCACTGCGCAATTTCTCCATCGACGACAGTCGCCCCGACCAGGCGTTGGGGTTGAAATGGGGCTTGCTATACATCGCTCGGACCCGTCCGTCGCGGGGATCGACGGCGACGGCAGCCCCGGCGGCGTAGTCCTCGAAGGCCTCGTCGATGATCACCATCAGATCGGCGTCGAGGTTGGTGACGACGTCCCGGCCGGCGACGGCGCGAATCTGTTGGTACTCTCCGATCAGAAACTCGGTGTCGGCTTCGCTCAGTGGATTGCCCCGGGCATCGACGACCTCCCGCTCCAGCCCCGGCGATCCATGCAGTATTTCCTCAAACGAGCGCTCCAACCCCATCTGGCCGATCAGATGGCCCCGGCGGTAGCCGTAGGGATGGAGGCGGCGCAACTGTTCGGCGTTGACCTCCGAGACGTATCCCAGCGAATGGGCCCCGACGTGATGCAACGGATAATAGCGCCGGTGCGATGTGCGCACTTCGATGCCCGGCAGCCGCAACTGGTCTTCCTCGAGCCGCGCCACATCCGCTCTCGAGACGTCGCGCCGGATCAACACTTCGCCGCGCGACGACTCAATTCGACTCAAAATCCCCTCGAAGGCGTCATCGCTCAGATCGAGATAGGCCTGGAGGCGCCGATGAACTTCCTCGTCGGCATTGGCGCTGAAGATATTGGAGTCGACGTAGACATCGTAGGCCGGTCGATTCTCCGCTAACGCCACCCCTTCGCGGTCCAGGATCTCACCGCGCGGCGGCTGGACTTCGACCTGGCGGATGATGTTGTCCGTACTCGCCCGATAATATCGCTCCCCGTCGATGATCTGAAGATTCCACAGCCGCAACCCGATGGCGCCAAAGGCGATCATGCAGATGACGACGAGCCACAGATATTTCCCTTCGTAGCCCCCCGGCCTCTTCTTCGTGTCCCGTTCTGGTAAGTTGCGTACCGACATCGTTTCGCCCTGTGTGCCGGTTTACTGCTCCCGACATCGGGTTCAGTGTTCCAGCCCTGTACTGCGCTGACGAGAATCCATCATTTCGTCGAGTCTGGCAAATGCCTTTCCCACCGCGACGCTTCCAGCAGCAACCAACAGCGCTCCCAACCACATCTGCCAGCCAATCGACGACGCAAGACGCGTATCCCCTTCCCCCATCAAATACAGGACGACCAGCAGTACTGCCGCGTGGCCTAATGCCGCAAATCCGGCAATAATCCCCCGGGCCAGCCCCCATACTCGCTGGACATTGGAGCCCACCGCCTGCAACCCGATAAAAACTCCTGCCAATCCCAGGCTGTAGATTCCAAACGGCCCGCCCACGAGCCACTCGATGGGGAGAAAGAGTCCGGCCAGGATGAGACCGCCCTCCGAAAAGTCGCGATCCAGGGCAAGATAAATGCCGATGATAAGCGGGGTCTGCAGCGCCCAGACCTGAATCGACAACACCGAAAGCACGGCGCTTTCGGCGATCATCGTCGCCAGCGCCATCACATATACGACGACCGCCGGCATCACATCTCCGAATCGAGGTCGGTGATCACAAAAACCTCCTCGAGACGCGAGAAATCGACGGCCGGCTCGACGACGACGTTTTGAAAGAGATCTTCTTCGTCCTCTTCGACTTCGACCACAGAGCCGATGCGCAACTCGCGGGGAAAGACACCACCCATTCCGCTGGTGACCAGTTGATCGCCGGTGTGCAATTCATCGCGCTCCGTCATATAGGCCATGCGCGCGCGATAATCGGTGTCGTGGCCCAATCCCTCGACGACGCCCAGTGCCCGATTGCGCTGACTGATGGCGTCGATACGACTTCTGGGGTCGGCGATGAGCACCACATCGGCGTAGCCGTCGTAGACGCGATGAATCTGGCCGACCACCCCGTCGGGAGCGACCACGGGCATCCGCGCTTCCAGTTCGGCCTCCGAGTACAATCGGATTTTCTCGACGCGAAAATAGGGACTGAGGTCGCGACCGACGACCCGCGCCGGCGCCAATTCAAATTCCGGACGCTCTTGCTGAAACCCGACCAATTCGCGAAGTCGAGAATTTTCCTGAAGAACACCGATAAGCCGGCTCTTTTCTTCGCGAAGCCGCTCATTTTCCCGGTGCAGCTCCTCGTTTTCCTCCGCCAGATCGGCGTTGCCGGTCACACCGGTCAACAGATTGCCCGCGGCGGAGACCGCGCCGGTCAACCCCGATTGCACGGCCCCGACGACCGCCCCACCGAAACGCGTCGGTACCGACGTCTCCTGGCCGATATCGGCCCCCGCCGATGACACCACCATCGTCAGCGGAACCAGTGCCACGACGAGCGCTGCGACCTTGCGGCGATGTCTCTTTAGCCAGTCCCACATCATCGTCTACTCTCGAATCCCGACAACTGCCATCGGCGCAGATGTCGTCTAGTAGGATTGTTCGGCCACTTCCTCGAGCAACTCCATTTCGTCGAGCGTCTGCCCACTTCCGAGCACCACCGACGACATCGGGTCGTCGGCGATTAGCACCGGCAGTCCCGTCTCTTCGCGCAGCAGAATATCCAGATTCTTGAGCAGGGCTCCGCCTCCGGCGAGCACAATCCCCTTGTCGACGATATCGGCCGACAATTCCGGCGGTGTCCGCTCCAGCGCAATGCGCACCGCTTCCACAATGGCGTTGATCGGCTCCTGGAGCGCATCGCGAATCTCGTCGGAATTGACCTCCAGCGTCTTGGGCAGCCCGGCCACCAGATCTCGGCCCTTGACGTCCATGGTCATCACTTCATCGGTGGGATAGGCGGTTCCGATGGTGCATTTGATCATTTCCGCTGTCCGCTCGCCGACGAGCAAATTGTACTTCCGTTTCATGTGTTGGACGATCGCCTCGTCCATCTTGTCGCCGCCGACCCTTGCCGACTGCGAGTAGACGATTCCCGACAGACTGATGACGGCGACTTCCGTCGTCCCGCCACCGACATCGACAATCATATTGCCCGACGGTTCCGCAATGGGCATTCCGGCGCCAATCGCGGCCGCCATCGGCTCCTCGATCAGATATACATCGCGCGAACCGGCCTGATGGGCCGACTCGCGAACCGCCCGCTTTTCGACTTCCGTAATCCCGTAGGGCACGCAGATGATGATCCGCGGTGCGTACAACTTGCTGCGGTTATGAGCCCGCCCGATAAAGTAGCGCAACATCGCCTCGGTGATCTCGAAGTCGGCGATCACCCCGTCTTTCATGGGCCGAATCGCAACGATGCTTCCCGGCGTCCGGCCCAGCATCTCTTTGGCGACCCGTCCTACCGCTTTGACTTTCTTGCCGCCCTTGGCGTGTTTCTGGACGGCCACAACCGACGGTTCACAGCAGACGATCCCTTTGCCTTTGGCATAGACCAGGGTGTTGGCCGTCCCCAGATCAATGGCAAGATCATCACTGAAAATACCGAGGAGCTTGTTGAACATGAGACCTCGTTTTGCTCGTACTACTCGACGAATCGACTCCAGGAGTCATCTGCAACGTGCCGATTATTCAACACCTGAAGTAGATCGCAATAATTCCGACTGCTTTCTCGCGTGACGACCATCTGGGACCGACGGCAGCGCCTTACACATCGGATGCGCACTGTAGTCCAAAGCCCATCCAAAGACCATCACTCGACGAATATCGGGGGGCCCAATTCCGCTGCGCCGCCACGCGCTGTATCCAACGGGCCGACCGATCCGTCAACCCCCCGGCGACAACCCACTGGCATTGCGCGTTCCTCCGGTTGTTGTCCGCTTGTCAACCATGAGTCCTCTCGTTAACATCCCCCGCCTTCGAGCACTCGCTGGAATTTAACCGGCTCCGCTTGAGTTTGATTCCTCGAAGCCCCCGGGTTCTGGCGTCACCCGTTTGACGACGACCGGACAATATCAGGAGTTTTGCCCTATGATTGAACGACTACGCCGCGGCGCACAAAGCGGTCTGTCCTATATTTTGATCGGAGTATTGATCGTCTTCTTCGCCGTCTTTTTCGGCGTTCCCGCCGATGGCTGCATGGCCGGCGACGGCCAGCGCGCCCTGATGGCCAGCGTGGATGGTGAAAATATCCACACCGAAGAGGTCAATATCATCCAGAATCGCTACTTCTCGAATGACCGGACTGGAACCCGGACTCAGGACGAGGAGTACTTTCGGAATCAGGCCGAGGCGCTGCGCATCGTCATTACCACCTATCTTTTGGGCCAACGAGCTCATGAAGCCGGCCTGCGCGTCAGTGATGAGGAATTCGCAGACTTCATTACCGATCCGGCGAGAAACGTCGAGTTTCTGCACGGCTACGGCTCCGGAGGTCAATTCGACGGCCCCTTCTACGAGCGCTACGTCCAGCAAGCCCTGCGCGTTCCCGTCCCCAGCTATGAGGACTTCAAGCGCCAGGAGCTTCTGGCCCGCAAATACCTGACGATGCTCGATATGCAGGTCCACCCCACCGCCGCTGAGGTCGACGAGCTCCACCGACAGCGCAATACCCGCGTTGATCTGGAGTACGTCGACTTCAACGAAGACGATCTGGTCGACCTGGTCGGTGTCGATGATGATGACATCGACGATTTCATCGCCAGTGACGACGGTCAGCAGCGCATCGAAGACTACTTCGAACAAAACCGCGACGACTACACCGAACCGGCGGAAATTCGACTGCGCACCATTCAAATCTTCAAGCCCTCCGGTGAAGACCCGCCGGAAAGCGAAGTTCAGGAAGCGCAAGACCGCTTCGACGAGGCGCGCCAGCGCGTTCTGGAAGACGGAGAAGCGATCGACACCGTTGCCCCCGAACTCTCCGACGACGAATACCGCGACTACGGAGGACTCTGGGACTGGCAAACCCTGGACGCCATCCCCACCGAACTTCGAGAGGCCACCGAAGATGCCGACATCGGCGAAATTCACGAATACGAGGCTGACTATGCCTACGGCTTGGTCGAGGTCGATGACCGCCGCCAGGAAGTCGTGGAATCACTGGACGACGTCGAGCGCGAAATCGCCGAGATCCTGCTGCGGCGCGACATCGTCGAGACCACGGGGGGACAACTCGCCGAGACCCTCTATGAGCGCGTCGCCGATGGCGTCGACCTCGCCCAGGCACTGGAAGATCTCGAACAGGAAGCCCGCGACGACGAGCGCGAAGATGACGCCGAATTGTGGGCCAATCTCAGTGTCGAGACCACAGGCCTCTTCGCCCTGGTCGACGAGCAAATGCCCATGATGGGCGGCGCTCAGGCTGATATGTTCCAGTCCACTGGAAGCTCCTGGTACGACATCCCCGGCCTCGGCGAAGACCGCGACCTCGCGGTGGCGGCCTTTGAGCTGACCGAGGACAATCCGCTGATGGATGGCGTTGTGGAACTCGACGACGCCCGCGCCGTCATTCGACTCAATGAGCGCGAAGAACCCGGCGAACTCAGCGACGCCGATCGAGCCGAACTCGAAACCGAAGCCCAGCGCGAAAAAAGCCGCGAGTTGCTCGGCGAGTGGCGTCTCTTCTTCCTGATGCCCACCGAAGAGATGGGCCACTACATCGAAGACGTCTTCAATGAAGCGATGGCCGACGGCTCCATCCGGCTCTTTGAGCGAAATAGTCGGGCCGCCTCCCTTCTTCGAGCAATGGCCGAACAGGGTGACGACATCGTCGTCGAAGACCACGTCGATATGCCCGAACGGCGCCAGCCCGCCGGTATCGACGACTTTGAAGACGATGATGACACCGACGAGCCCGGCGAAGAACCCCTTCCGTAACGACCCCGTTGTCGGTCATTGACCGACGCCCACATAGCAACGCCCGGCGCCGGTGACGGCGCCGGGCGTTGCTGGTTCTTGGACCTTTCGTCGCCCCCTCCCCCATTCTCTTTTGCCCTTACGACTCCAGAAACTCCGCCAGAAAGCCGCCGGTGACGCTCTCATCGCTTTGCGCAATGTCTTCGACCTCCCCTGTAGCAATCACCTCTCCGCCGCGTGGGCCGGCGCCTGGACCCAGGTCGACGACGTGATCGCAGTAGGCGATAAAGTCGATATTGTGTTCCACGCAGATGACCGTGTGTCCAAGCTCCACCAGCTTGCGAAGTGCCACCAACAGCACCGAAATGTCGTGGAGATGAAGTCCAATCGTCGGCTCGTCGAAAATAAATAAGATGGGATCTGTTTCGCCCCGCTTGCGTCCGTCGGCGATATAAGTCGCCAACTTCAATCGCTGGGCTTCTCCACCGGAGTAGGTATCGGTGGTCTGGCCGAGTCGGAGATAGCCGAGGCCGACCTCCTGAAGCGGTTTGAGCTTGCGCTGGATGGCCCGTGAGTCCTCGAAGAATACTGCCGCCTCGTCGACGGTCATCTCGAAGACGTCCGAGATATTCTTGCCCCGGTAGCGAATCCCGAGTACCTCCGGGCCGTAGCGCTTGCCATCGCAGGTCTCGCAGGGGACGTCGACATCGGCCATAAAATGCATCTCGACGGTGATCGTCCCCGTCCCCTCGCAATCCGAACACCGGCCTCCCGGCGTATTAAACGAGAAATCACCGACCGTCAGTCCCGCCTCGTGAGCTGCATCGGTCTTGGCAAATAGCTTTCGGATATTGTCGAAGGCCTTGGTGTAACTCATGGCATTGGACCGCGACGACCGACCGATCGATGACTGATCCATCAACTCCACGGAGTCGAATTCGTCGAGGCCGTCGAGCTCATCGAAGTCGCCGGCATCGACACCGCCTTCTCCCTGAAGGCGACGCCAGCCGTTGTACAGTACGTCTTCCATCAGCGTCGATTTTCCGCTGCCGCTGACCCCGGTGACCACCGACAGTCGGCGCTTCGGAAATTCGACATCGATATCCTTGAGATTGTGTTGGCGCGCTCCCGAAATTTCGACTGAGCCCGGCGACGGCTCCGAGCGCGTATCGCCTGCCATCTTTTGGGCCCGCGTAAAATCGACGTCTTCATCGATTTCGTAGTCCTCGCGCGGCCCTTCATACGTCAGCGATCCGCCCTGTTCTCCGCCGACGGGCCCCAGTTCGACGATATGGTCGGCGCCCAGAATAATCTCCGGGTCGTGTTCAACGACGATCACCGTATTGCCCACGTCGCGAAGGCCCTCCAGTACGTTGAGAAGACGTCGCGAGTCGCGGGCGTGAAGGCCCGCCGTCGGCTCGTCGAGTACGTACAGCGTATCCGTCAGTGCCCGGCCGAGACTCGACGTCAAATCGATGCGCTGCATCTCGCCACCGGAGAGTGTGCGAGCCTGACGGCCCAACTCCAGATAGCCCAGCCCGATCTCATCGAGGTAGTGCAGCCGATGGATGATCTCCTCGAGAAGCGGTTCAATCTTGGCTTCGATCTTCGGGTCGATATCCAGATTGTCGAAGTACTCGCGGGCCTCCTCGATGCGCATCGACCAGAAGTCGCTGACCAGGTGGTCGTCGAAGCGAACCCGCCGGGCCGGCTCCGAAAGCCGAGTACCTCGACAGTCCTGGCATCGATCATACCCCCGATACCGGGCCAGAAAGATGCGCACATGCGTCTTGTACTGCTTGCTTTTGAGGCGGTCGAAAAACCCGGAAATCCCGGTATAACCGTCGCCTCCGTAGCGGATATAATCGCGCTGCTCCTCGTCGAGTTCCTCAAAGGGGATATCCGTCGGGACTCCGCGGTCGCGACACTTCGTTAACAACGTGCGCTGTTGGCGCTTGTATTTGCCCGATTGAAAGCAGGCAATCGCCCCGTCCTCCAGACTCAGTCCGGGATTGGGAATGACCTTTTTGTAATCCACGCCCATCGTCTTGCCGAAGCCCGAACAGGTCTCGCAGGCTCCCAGAGAGCTGTTGAAGCTAAACAGCGGTGGCTGGGGCTCGACGAAGTCCGTACCGCAGCCGTTGCACCGAAAGGCCTGGTCGAAGGTCATCGGCTCCGCATCGGAGTCGTATTCGTAGACCAGGATCTTGCCGCCCCCGACGGCGAGACCGGCTTCGACGGCCTCTGCAATGCGCATTTCATCGCCCTCGCGGATCACCAGCCGATCGATGATGACCGGATAGGTCGACCGGTCCAGAAGCTCCTCGATGCCCCGTTCGGTGACATCGACGGTCTCCCGTTCCAGATATAGGCGTCGATACCCCTCCGACAGCAGTTGCTCGAGCAACGTGCCGCGGTGCTCCTGTTTGGGGGCGTCGACTTCGGCGACGATCACCAGCCTGGTGCCCTCGTCGAACTCCACCAATTCTTCGGCCACTCGCGCCGGATCATCGCGATACACCGGCGTCTGGCAGTTGTCGCAGTACGTCGTCCCGGCGTGGCTGAACATCAGATGCAGATGGTCGTCGATCTCGGTGACCGTTCCCACCGTCGACCGCCCGTTGCTCACCTCGTTCTTCTGCTTTAAGGCCACCGCCGGCTGGATATTGTGAATGGCATCGATGGGCGGCCGGGACATCCGCTGCAAGAACTGGCGGGCGTACGTCGACAGCGACTCCGTGTATCGGCGCCGCCCCTCTGAATACAGCGTATCGAAGGCCAGACTCGACTTGCCGGACCCACTGACGCCGGTCACCGCCGTCAGTCTGTGGTGCGGGATCTCGCAGTCGAAATTTTTGAGATTATGGGTGCGCACACCGCGCAAAATTACAGCATCGGACATGGCGGTATCTTGTCGAAAGGAGGGTGGATAGGAGATGTCAGGGGCCAAAACGGCTGGACCGGGCCGTCGATTCCAATGCATCCAGTCGCTCCGCGAGTTCCGTCGTTGCATCGACGGTCTCACCGGCTCGATCAATCTGTTCGATCGCCGGGAAATACTGGCCCAGTTGAAGATGGGCCACAGCCGCGAAGTAACGCAGTTGAGCCTCGTCTTCAACGGGGGCATCCAATTCGTCACTCAACAGTCTCTCGATCTGTTCCAGCGCATCGAAGGGGCGCAACTGGCGAAGCATGGACTCGATGCGC
>CAYUPT010000051.1:0-12608 GCA_964446725.1 uncultured Bradymonadales bacterium
GTTTCTGATGGAGCGGTCCATATTGGTCACCACTTCGCGAGTCCTCTTCGCGATAGCCTGTATCGTCGCTATCACAACTGCGGCGTCGAGCTGCGAATACCAGGGCAGTCTCGCCGGCGTCCAGTGTACGGACGACGCCGACTGCGACGCCCCGGATGCCCGGTGTATTGACGACTACTGCGTCTACGTCGACGCCGCCACCGACCACGACGTCAACGACGAGTGTCAACCGGACTCCGAACGACAACTTTGCGAGGACCACATCTCTCAATGTGGCTCCTTTGTCGGCGAGGACAACTGCGGTCAGCAGCGCGATATCGACTGCGAGCAATTCGACGAATTCGGCTGTGAAGACGACCTCGACTGCGCCGACGACACCTGTGTATGCCCCTGTGAAATCGACGGCGGATGCCAGGCCGAAGGCGATACCGCCGACGACAACCCCTGCATGGTCTGCGATCCCGAACGCGCAACCGACGAATACTCCCCGGCCGACGACGGCATCGTTTGCAGCGACAATGCGGTCTGCAGCGCCGGCGACTGTGTCTGCGACGATGGATACACCGACTGCGACGGCGATTGCGTCGACACCGATATCAGCGACCATCACTGCGGAAGCTGCGGCAATCAGTGTACCACAGAGATCGCCGGCGCCGAGAGTTTCTGTGACGGCGACGGCGGCTGCCAGCCCGAATGCATCGACGCCGACCACAGCCTTTGCGAAGACGCCGAAGTCTGCACCGATACCGACTCCGACGTCGACCACTGCGGCGAATGCGGCGTCTCCTGTGGCGCCAATGAGCTCTGTGACGGCGGCGACTGTGTTTGCGTCGGCGGCTACACCGACTGCGACGGCATCTGCATCGACACCGACGCCGATGCCGACAACTGTGGTAGCTGTGGCAACGAATGCGGCGACCTGGAGGTCTGCTCAGCGGGAAGCTGCGATGACGATTGTCCGGCCGGCGAAACGGTCTGCGACGCCTCCTGCATCGACACCGACATCAGCGACGACCACTGCGGAAGCTGCGGCAACGAATGCACGGGCTGTCAGACCTGCGACGATGGCCAATGCGTCGACGACCCGTCGCAATGCTCGGGCTGCGAGGACTGCGACGGCGGCAGCTGTGTCGACGACAGCTCTCAGTGCTCGGGCACCGATAATATCTGCGACAACGCCACCTGCGTCGAATGCACAGGCGACGGCGACTGCTCGGGCTGTCAGGAGTGCTCGTCGGGAAGCTGTGTCGACAGCGATTCCAATTGCTCCGGCTGTGAAGAGTGCTCCGGCGGCAGTTGTGTCGACGACAGCTCTCAGTGCTCGGGCACCGATAACATCTGCGACAATGCCACCTGCGTGGAATGCACCGAGGATACGGACTGCGCCTCCAACGAGGAATGCTCATCTGGAGCATGCATCGACCCATCCACCTGTGACCCGAACGCCACGCCCTTTGGCTCGCCCTCCCAACCGTACCTCCTTTGCGACCCGCAGCACGTCCTGAATATCGAAGACGAACCCGATGCCGACTTCGAAATCTACGACGACCTCGCCGGAGGAACCATCGACTTCGGTAGCCAGCCGGCACTCGACGAATCACTCGGCACCTTTAGCGGCACTCTCGACGGCAACGGCCAGGCCATCGACGGACTGGTCGTCGACGACGCCAGCACCACAAATGTCGGTTTGTTTTCCGAACTCGACGACGCCACCGTCCAATCGCTGACCCTGAGCAATATCGACGTCACCGGCGGGGATACGGTCGGCGCGCTGGCCGGAACCAACAATGGCACCGTCGACGACGTCACCGCCGATGGCACCGTCCGTTCTGACGGCAACGACGTCGGCGGACTGGTCGGCGTCAACAACGGCACCATCGATCGTTCCGGAGCCGACGTAGATATCACCGGTGACGGCGATACGCCGGGTTCGGAAATCGGCGGATTGGTCGGTATCAACGCCGGGAGTATCGATCGATCCTATGCCAGTGGCGCCATCGAAGGCACAGAACACGTGGGCGGCTTTGTGGGCTCGACGAGTACCGACATCGCCGACAGCTATGCCACCGGCGATGTCACCGGAACCTCCAGTATCGGCGGGTTCGCCGGTGAAATCGGGGCCCCCAACGGCGACGTCTCCGACTCCTACGCCTACGGCGAGGTCAACGGCGACAACAATCCCGGCTTTGTCGGCGATCCCAAAGGTCCGTCGCCGGTCAATGACTGCTACTACAACGACGTCAACAACGACGACGATAGTGACGCCGAGCCACTTACCGCCGACGCCGACGGCTTCGGGTCTGAATCCAGCTTTTCAGCCGGCCCTGCCGATGGATGGGACTTTGAGAATATCTGGACTATGCTCGACGATGTCGCCGATGACGACGTCCGTCCCGTCCACGCTCCCAATTGAGAAGCTATCAAAAAGTCTCACTCGGTCCGACATTATTTTGACAGCTTCTGAAACCGGTCACCTCCGTGACGACGAAAACCCGAAATATTGGCATCGCCGTACTGACTATTGGCCTCCTCGCCACCATCGCCGCTATCGTCATCCTGGTGATGTACCCCCGCGAACTCAACACCTGGTATACCCGCGGTGGGCTGGAGCGAGCGGGGCTGACCAAGTACGTCCACGACCACGAACGGGGCCATATCACCTATTTTCGCGGCGGCGACGGCCCACCGCTGGTCTTTGTCCACGGCCTGGCCGATCAGGCCGGCTCCTGGCATCAAATTGCCGCCGAATTTGTCGATGACTTCGACGTCATTGTCGTCGATCTACCGTCGCACGGTGAAAGTCCGTACCGCCGAGATGGAGATGTGTTGGGTGATGAGGCCACCGAGATTTTGCGCCACTTCTTCGATGAACTCGATGATGCGCCGCTGACGATGGTCGGCAATTCGCTGGGCGGCTGGGTCGTCCTGGAGTACGCCCTGGCCCGACCGGAGAGCGTCGCCCACCTGGTCCCCGTCGGAAGTGCCGGTCTGGAGTACGAGATCGACCGGTCGCTGTTGATGCCCTCCGACCGCCAGGAGGCCCGGCGCACCATCCGCATGATCTTCGGCGACGATCCCCCACCGGTGCCGGGATTTGTGCTCGACCAGATCGTCGAGCGCTCCGGTGAGAGCATCGCGTCGACGGCCCTCGAACAGAGCGACGAAGCGCAGTATCTGGATGACCAACTCGGCGAGCTGACCGTGCCCGTCGACCTGGTCTGGGGTACGGAGGACCTGATCTTTCCCGTCGACTATGCCCGGCAGATGAACCAGCGCATCCCGGACTCCCGGCTCCACATCATCGACGGCTGCGGCCACTCCCCGCAGGTGGGCTGTCCCGACGAATTCGCCGAATTGCTCGGCGATCTCGTGGCCGATATTCAGTAGGGGATAACTCCGGCTAAAACACAGGGGGACACCGCCGCACGCAGGGTACGTCTGCGTCGAACAGCCCGGCCTTATCCGGACGCCACGACCGGCGACAACGGGTCGACTAGGGATCGCATTCAGCCCCCCGGTCGCTTGGTGATCATCGACTCGTTGCTACGTTTCGGACTGCGCTGGTTGGTGCGGTCGTACGCGACACCGCCCAACCGAAATGGACGCCGACGCCACCGATGGAGGTCATCATGACATACCTGGCAGTTACACTCTTCGACCACCCCGATCAGGCCCGCGAGGGGATGAATGCCCTCGTCGATCAGGGCTATCCACGGGACCAGGTCGAGTACATCGAAAGCGATCCCGAAAGCCAGAGTTTTTTTAAACGCGTCTTCGACAAAGACGGCGGTGAGGAGCTCAAAGCCGAGCGAACCGATGACTACCTCACCGACCTCGGTATCGAAGAAGATGACGCCGACGACTACGCCGACAAGGTTCGAAAGGGCCACTCCCTGGTGATCTTGCGGTGTGATACCGAACAAGAGGCCCGGCGAGCTCGCGAAATCCTCGACGAATATCCCTTCGGCGAGGTCAGCGACGACAGCACCGACACCGGTGGTACAGAGACCATCGGCGGCAAACGCCCCGGCCAGCCCAAACAACCGGGCGGAGAAGTCCGCTCACCGACCGCCGACAGTGCCGATACCGCCGACACGACCGCCGATCCGGCCACCGTCGACGACACGCGCTCCGGCGAGACCGTCCCGGTGAACCTGGGCGACGAGTCGAGCACCATCGACGAGTTTTCCGCCAACACCAATGAGCGCTTTACGCGCCACGAAATGGACTGCCGGTCGCACTTCGACGAACATCTGGCGGAGTCGGACTACAATTTCGACGACTACTCCCGCGGCTACCGCTACGGCATGGCCCTGGCCGAAGATGACACGCTCAACGACTACGACTGGAATACCATCGAGCCCGAGGCCGGACGCCAGTGGGAACGCCAGGAGGACGACCCCTGGGAGGATTTCCGAGAAGCCGTCCGATTCGGGTGGTATAAAATCCGCGGCGACAAAGAACCCGCTTCCCGTCGTCCCGAGCGCTGAGCCCTCGCCTGGTCGGTGTATTGTCCCGAACTGCCCGGTACCACCACGAGGTTGTTATGACCCGCATTATCGCCAGTCTTTATGACCAACCGCACTACGCCACCGAGGTTGTCGAGCAGCTGGGCGAGGCCGGTTTTGATGACAGTCAGCTTCTGTGCATCGAGCCCGATCGAAGCGACCCCGAGGTTTTGCGTGTGCACCACGGACCCGGCGGCGACGGCGAGCCCCTCGACTGGGGCGCATCGCTGGATGCGATGGAGCAGTTCGGGATCAGCGATGACGACGCCGCCCACTACGCCGATGAAATCGCCGCCGGCCGGTCGCTGATCGCCGTTCACTCCGATGAAGAACTGTCGGGGCGCGCCCACCAGATCATCAACCGCGTTCCCCTGGAGCAATCTCACGAAGAGAGCACTCTGGATAACGAACCGCTGCCGGCGACCCAGTCCCACGCTTCGGGCGACGACATCCAGTCCGGCAATCTCGGTCAAGGACGCGACGACTCCAATTTCACAGAGATTGTAGAGATGAGCGACGACAGTGAAGACGGCCCCGCCCAGAGCGATGTATTCCGGGCCTCCGAACACGAGGCCCAGGCCTCGGAAGCCGATGCCGGCCCCCACGTCGACACCACAGATGATTCGGCGCACAGCACCGGCGATTCGCCGCCGGGCTCAACCCTCGGCGAGCTCTCGAGCGACGTCGCCCGGGAGCGCTTTAAGTTGTACCGCCCCGACTTCGTGCGCCACTACCAGGCCCGATACGCCCCCTTTGAGAGTTACGAATTCGACGACTACGCCCGGGCCTACCGCTTCGGCATGGCCCTGGCGGCCGATACCGAAGACCGCGACCACCAGTGGCCGGATGCCGAACCGCAGGCCCGTCGCCAGTGGGAAGCCCACGTTCAGCATCCCTGGTCACATTTTCGCGAGGCGGTCCGATTCGGGTGGTATACCATCCGCGGTCAACGAGAAAAATACGGTGGTCACCGACCTCGACGTTGAGCTTCGCCCCCGGAGCCGATGACAGCTGTGCATCGAGACGAGAGCCCGCACTATACCCGCAGCGGCGCTGCCATCGTCGACATCGACCGCCTCCCTCCGTGACATCGCCGACAATCGACGCTCCCCCGCCGCCGCCATCACGCCGATGGAGTGTGCGGCGGTCTTGCGTTTGTCTCCCGTCGCCCCGATACTCTGACCCCCTCGGGTTCCCAGACTCGATTTTCCGGAGTACAGGAGACGACACGATTGCTTTCTAGTTTGTTTGGTAACAGCCTCCACCGTATCAAAGAGCGCATCGGCCAGATCCAATCGGCCACCACCGGCGAACAGCTCCGAAAGCTGCTGTGGTTTATCGCCGCCATCGTCGTCTGGGGCGCAATCATGTTATTGCCGCTCTCCGCCGAACTGGGTCTTGAAGGCCAGCAGGCCCTTGCACTGGTGGCAGCGGCCTGCGTTCTCTTTGCTTCCGAGGCCATTCCCCTCCCCGCTATTGGACTATTCATCCCGGTCTACCAGGTCGTCGTCGGCGGCATGGACACCGAATTGGTGACGGGGTGGATGATGAGCAACGCCCTGCTGTTCTTGATGGGCACCCTTATGCTCGTCGCCGCCCTGACAAGTCGCGGCCTCGATAAATTGATTGCGCTATTCATCCTCACTCGGGTGGGAACCAATGTGTACGCCGTCGTCTTCGGCATTATCGCCGTCAGTGCATTGCTGGCGGGGTTTATGTCCGATGCCGCCGCGGCACTGATGCTGGCTCCCGTACTGGGCATGATCAGCATCATCAAAGACTCCCATCACAGCGCCATACCCAATCTGACGAAATTACTGATCTTCTCGGTCGGATTTGGAGCCATCATTGGCAGCCCCTACACCCCGGCTGGCGGCGCCCGAAACGTCATCATGCTCGACTATATGCAACAATTGGCGGGGCTAGATATCAGCTTTTACGAATGGATCATCTACATGGCGCCATTTACGGTGGTCATGGTCGGCGTTTTGACCGTCCTTTTGCCGATGGTATTCCCTCCGGAAATCAAGGACCTGCGCACTTCTGTGGAAGCGCTTCGCATGGAGGTCGAGGAACGGCCCTTCGGGTTGGACCAGATGATCATTTTGGCCGTCTTCTTGACGACTATCATTCTGTGGCTGACCACCGGCGATCTTTACGGCATCGGCATCATTGCCATCGGGGCCGCCGTGGTGTTGCTCGTGGCCGGCGCCGTCGACTGGAGAGATTACCAGCGTGATGTCGACTGGGGTGTGTTAATGATTTATATCGGGGCCATTTCCCTCGGTGGCTATACCGCCGAGACCGGAGCCGCAGCCTGGGTCGCCGACTCGTTTCTGGCGCTGACGCAAGATATCGGGCTGGAGGGCGGCAATCTTTTGGTCATGGTCATTTCGGGCCTGATCACGGCCATGACCTCCACGATGAGCGCCGGTGCTACAACCAGTGTCATGGGACCGATTGTCATCGAAATCGCAACCCAGACGGGCATCCCGGTCATCATCCTGGGACTGGCGACGGCTTTGGCGTCGTCATTTGGCTTTATGCTCATCGTCTCCACGCCGGGTAACGCCATCATTTACGCCTCGGGCTATCTGTCGGCCTCTGATTTTATCAAGGTCGGCCTGGCGGCCATGATCTGCTCGTTTCTGGTATTCTTCGTGATGTTATTCGTGTACTGGCCGCTATTGGTCTAGACTGTACAGACTCGTTTCAACACCGTTTATCGTTGTTCAATACAGCTCGTCTTCTACCCTATTTTACGAAGGTAACCGGCGATGCGCATCCTCATCTGTTCTGATGGAAGCAAGTGGGCCCAGAAATCGGCGCGGTTCGCACTTCAGTTGTTCCGCGACACTGTCCACGAACTTACCATCCTCGTCTTTAAGCAGCGGGCCTCCGGTATGACACCGGCCAAAAAGTCCATGACCCGAGGCACCCGCGACAAACAGGACAATCTGGGAGCCGACCGCGCCACCGAAGTCATCGCACGTGAAGTCGAAGACCTCGTCGATGACCTCTCGATCGATCATCGGGAAATCGCCTGGCGGCAAGACGAGGGCAATATGGCCGATCACCTCCTGGAGATCGCCGACGACTACGATCTGATCTGTCTTGGCGGCGCCGGCAAAGGGGGATATTCGCCCAATATGCTGGGACTCATCGCCGACGAAATCGTCAAGCGCGGCGATGGCAACCTGATGGTCACCAAGACCAGCGACGACATCTGCAAGAAGGTCCTCGTCGCCCTGAGCCCCAAGAGCATCGACGAAGATCTGGCTCATTATCTGGGGCAACTGTTTCAGGACTCACCGGCCTCGGTGACCATCGACGTCCTCTGGGAGGATCTTCCGCCGCGCTTCGAGGGCTACCTCGATGCGGCCACCGGTCGAAAAATGAAGCAGATGGTCGACTCCGATCTCTTCGACGACCCCAAAAAGCTTCGCCGAATCATCGACGTCATCGAATCCTACGGCATCGATGCCGACTCCTCGTATCAGGACTACCACTCCCTCGAAGAATTGATCGAAGACGTCGAACCCACGGCATACGACTTACTGGTCCTGCGTCCCTCCACCGAGGATTCGGGCTTTTTGCAGATGATCGAACCGTCGAAGCAGAGCCTGAATCTGATGCGTAAAAGCTCCACCAATGTCATGCTTTTGCGCTCGCTACCGTCCTGGGCAGACTCCGAGTAGTAGCTCAGTCGGTGGCGATTAGTCCGACGTACGGGGGGCTCGAGGTTCCCTGGCGCCAGCCGCTATCTGATCGTTCGACTTTGCCGGTTTAGCCCATACCTTTCGATCATCAACGGTCTCGCAGTTCGGCCGACGTCTCATCGGTCTCGCAGCCCGCATCGGCTGCCACGCCGCGACATCAGGCATCGAGCCATCACGACCATTTCGGGGGGGAGGGCACATGACGCTGGAACTGGGCATCGTCGTCGGGGTCACGGTGCTGGCGCTTGTGCTCTTTGTCACCGAGTGGCTCCGCGTCGACGTCGTCGCTCTGCTGGTGCTGTCGGTGTTGTTATTGACCGGGATTTTAACTCCCGTCGAAGGCCTCGAGGGGTTGAGCAACGAGGCGACGATCACCATCGGCGCCATGTTCGTGTTGAGCGAGGGACTGCGCCAGACCGGCGCCCTCAACGCGTTGACGCGGCGGCTGCGCGAACTCTTCGAGCTTCACTATCTCGTCGGGCTGACGACGCTGATGATCGGCGCCGCATTCGCCAGTGCCTTCATCAACAATGTGGCCATTGTCGCCATTATGCTACCCGTCGTCATCGGGCTGTGTCGCGACCTCGACATCAGCCCCACCCGGGTGCTGATACCGCTGTCATTTGCGGCGATGTTCGGCGGCACCACGACCCTTGTGGGCACGTCTGCCAATCTGCTGGTCAGTGGTCTGGTCACCGATTACGGACTGGAACCGATCGGGATGTTTGAATTGACCCCGGTGGGGCTGGCGTTTATCGGCGTCGGCATCGCCTATCTGCTGATCGCGGGCCAGCACCTGCTGCCGACACGAGAGGCCACGGAGTTGGAGGAGACCTACGAGCTGGGAAAGTTCCGCGCCGACCTGCGCGTACTCGCCGACCACGACGCCGTCGGCTCGCCGGTCTGCGAGGTCTTTTCAGACCACAAGGGCATCCAACTTCTGGCCGTATTTCGAAACAACCAGCTACTGCGAGCGCCGATCGACGAGATCACCGTCCACGCCGGCGACGTCCTGCGCATATCCTCATCGGCCCGCGCCCTCGGATTGGTCGATGATTCACCGGGGCTGGAATTGATTCCCCTCGATTCGTCAGATGAGCCCACAGACCAACGAGCGCCCTTTGAACTCTTCGAAGTGCTCATCGATCCCGATTCCTCGCTGGCGGGCCGAAAACTCAGGGATATCCACTTTCCGGAGCGCTACCCCGGCACGCTGATCGCCCTTCGGCGCTCCGGCGAAGTCGTCGTCGACGACCTTCAGAACATCCGACTTCGAGGCGGAGACCTGATGTTGATGCAGGCATCACGCGATGAGATGGCACCGCTTCACGACAGCGAAGATCTGATCGTCATCTCCGAGATCGGACTTCCCGGCTTCAAGAGCCACTTTCTGATCCCCGTGCTGGTGGTCTTCGCGCTGGTCATCATCCTGGCCGCCATCGGCTGGATGCCCATCGTCAATCTCGCCGTCGCCGCCGCCTCACTGCTCGTCGCCATTGGAGTGCTCTCTGCCGACGAGGCCTATCGCTCCATCGACTGGGAGGTCATTTTCCTGCTCGGCGGCTTTATCCCGCTGGGCACGGCGCTCGAAAAGACGGGAGCCATCGATCTGATCGCCGACGGCCTCGTCGCCACCCTGGGCGGATACGGCCCACTGGCGATGCTCGCCGGGTTCTATCTGATCACCAACGTGATGAGCGCCATCATCTCCAACCAGGCCACCGCCGTTCTGATGACCCCACTGGCGATCGCGTCGGCCGCTGTCCTCGGCGCCGATCCGCGGCCGTATATCGTCGCCATCGCCTTTGCCGCCTCTGCCAGTTTCGCCTCGCCCATCGGCTACCACACCAATGTCATGATCTACTCGGCGGGCAACTACCGCTTTATGGACTTCATCAAAATCGGCGTCCCCTTAAACGCGCTACTTCTCGTCGTCGCCGTGGTGTTGATCCCGCAATTCTGGCCGCTCTAAGAAATAGTGCCCGACGTCCCCCATCACAGCCCGCGCAGGCCGGTCGTCACACTGTCGACATTGAACTTCGACGCCGCTTTCCGTCATACTATATGGCGTTATCGACTCACGATCTCGATCCAGGGCACGTTGATGAATAACCGGTTCGCAGTGTCGACCCTTTTGGTCTTGGCGGTATGGATGGTTCCGCTCGCCAGTTGTGTTCCCGACGAACCGGAACCTCCGCAGCAAAACGACGAGCCGGCGGCCAATGACGATGCCTCAGAATCGCCGTTCGATACCGCATTTACCCGCCCCCAGCCCGGCGCACCGGATACCGCCATCGAAGACCGCATCGTCGAGTTGGTCGAAAGCACCCCCGATGACGCCTCCATCCTCGCCGCCTTCTACACCTTCAGTCGCCAGCGCGTCGCCGACGCCTTTATCGACGCCCACGAACGCGGCGTCAGCGTCTACGTCGTCCTCGGCAATACCAATCGCTTCAGCGACGGCTCGCCATGGACGGCCGTCCAGATGCTCGATGACGGTCTCGACGGCAACCTCACCATCTGCAATCGCGACGAATCCGACGGCGGATGTATGGGCGATAATATCCACCACAATAAATTCATGACCTTCTCGGAGCTCGAAGACGGCTCGGAACACGTCGTCCTACAGACCTCGGCAAATCTCACCAACGACCAGCTCGAGCAGTACAACAACATGGTCATCAGCCACGACGACGAAGCGCTCTACGAGTCGTTTCGCTCCTACTGGAATCAGCTTCAGCGCGACGAGACCAACCTCGACTACAACCAACACTTCACCGGCGATAACAATACCCGGGCCTACTTCTTTCCGCACTCCAGCGGCGACCCGGTTCTGGATGTGCTAAACCGCATCGACTGTGCTGCCGAGACCGATGTCTACGTCGCCGTCGCCTTCTTTACCAACGCCCGAGCGTCGGTGGCCGAACGACTCCGCTCATTGGACACCGATGGCTGCAATATCCACGTCGTACTCCGAGAACGCCCGGAAGTCTTCTCTCCGGGAGATAAAATCATCGACGAGCTTCGCACCGGCAACGTCGACCTCGGCATCTTTCATGAAGACGAGGACGTACAGCTGCACTCCAAATACCTGGCCGTCGACGGCTCCTACGGCGGCGACGACGATACCCGCCTGGTGTGGACCGGCTCTCACAACTACACCCATTACGCGCTGCGCAACAACGACGAAGTATTGCTCAAAATTCGCGACGACGCCGTCTTCGATGACTACCTCGATGACTGGCAATACATCCGCGATCAGGCCTACACCCTCGAGCCGTGATCGCTGGACACCGCCAGTCTCGATCACAAGGCTTTTTCCCCGGTAGCACAAGGCGTACCGGAGCCTTCCTTGACGACGGCTTTTCGCCCCCCTCACGACCTTCCGTCGGCGGTGAAGAAGCGTTGTGAGCTACACAAAAAACCCCGAAATACCGACCGGACGTCGGCACTTCGGGGGCTCTTCATTCCGGCCTGGACCCGCCATTTCTCGGGCCCATTGTCGCCGTCATATCACTCTACGGAATTCGAACAGAGGTTGTTGTAGTCATCGAGTTCCGACTGCAACTCGCCTGCTCGCTGCTGGTCCTCCGACAGAATCTGGCGTTGGCCGGCCGATTGCTCGCAATACGCGGACTTGTTGAGCAAGTCGGCGGCTTCATCGATGAGGTCGTCGATCTCGGAGGGAACGGTGGCTCCCGCCTCGCGATTGAGCGCCGCCGCCGCGTACTGGCGGGCCAGATTGTAGTACTGATTTTGGAATTGCCCGGGACTGAACATCACCGACGACCACAGATCGCCGTTTTGGCCGTCGCAAAGTGCAGTGGTGTCGTAATCGAAGTCGGTCCCCTCTGGAAGCAATTCATCCCAGTTGTGCCTCTGGCGCCAGGTCCCGATAGTGCGCGGACACGCAAAGGGTTCGTCACATCCTGCGACATACAGCGGAAACGTCAGGCTGGCCCGCGACTCGATGGGGTTTCCCTTCGGATCCGTAATCTGCCGGTCGGCAAACCAATCTTCAAATGTCTGCTGCGTGCGCTCCCCATTGTACAATTCGATCAATGTGTCGAAGACCGTCAGCGTCACTTCGTATTGGTCGTCGGTGCGCGCAAATTCGATATCCAGGCATTGATTGGCGATGCCGCTGACCGACGTAAACTCGCCGAAACTGACGTTTTCCACGCCCTCGATATCCTCGATATCACCCCAGTCGAATATCATCGGATCCTGGTCCGGGTCCTGGGCCTGAGCGCAGACCTCGACCGTCGGATTGCCCTCGGCTGGACAACTCAGAAACTTCTGGGGATCCAGGTCGACAACATCGATCTCCGGGGGATGATTGAGCGCCGCAATGACGTCCAGTGCCCCGCGCTCGGTGCCC
>CAYUPT010000052.1:0-12525 GCA_964446725.1 uncultured Bradymonadales bacterium
CCAAGGGCTTCCAGGACCCGATTCAGACGTTCAAGGGTAAACTGATTGACCCCCCGCTCCATATCACTGACCGTCTGGCGATGGACCCCCAACGCATCGGCGAGCTCCTTCTGAGACCAGTCTTTCTCTTTGCGAAGCTGTCGCAGCTTCTGCGCCCATTCCTTTGAATCTAGTTCTTTGTTGAGATTGGCAGCCATTGGGCGTAATTCCGTTGTTGAGTCGTTCAGCGGGGGTAAGTTTATGCACTTATACTAAGCGCATAGACTTACACCGTAAAGAAACAACGGACATATCCCAGTAGTTTCACCCTCGCCCGGCGATAGGACGGCTGAGGTTACCGGCGTCTCCCGACTTTCGATGCATGTCGAGTACAACAGACACATCGCCGGGCGTCGTCGAGTTTACCGCGCCCGGCGGTGATGAGGTGCGGTAGACGGAGCATGAATAATGCAGGTTAGGGACTTTGGACGGCGTGTTCAACTTTAAGTGTGATTGGACACCGTCTCCGGTCGTGTACCTTCCGAAAAGGAGAGCAACGCCATGCCAGTTCTCTGGGAAATCCTGCTCGTCGTCACCGTCGTCGTCATGGTGGTATTATTGATCATCGTTCCGCGACGACAACGAGGAGAAGAAGAGGAGCACCCCTGAAGACGCCATTTGATGGCGGGGGCCCATGGGCTCGCGCGTTCAGAGACATGGGGCCGGCTCGGTGGGATACGTCGAGTATTGGACGTAAAGATACCTGGCACAATCAACCGGCGAATACTGACGGGAGATGTGACCTATCGCTTCTCAGTCGCAATGACACTGTCGGAGTGGAACCAACGCCTCATCTTTTCCACTTCCATCGACGGTCCTGGGCGTCATCGCTTCGTCGAGCTCGTTGGTCTGAAGGTCGATGCCGGTGACCCCGTAGTTGTAGACCGCACAATCGGCCCCTTCGTCCAACGCCGCGATCGACCAGTGGCGGATTTCGTCTCCGCCGTACAACACCACCTGTTCATCAACGGTCCCCTGATTGACGAGCGTATCGATGTCGTCGTCATCCATCTCGACGTCAAGCAGGCCGGAATCGCTGTAGATCTGCGCTACGGCCTCAGAAATTTCGTCGACGCAACTGGTATCGGCGCGTGAACTCTCGGTCAATGTCGCGTTGCTCCAATCCACCGCTCGGTCACATCCGAAGGCTGAAACAGCCAGGACAAGAATGCTCGCGGAAACGAGGAACCATCGACAATGGGCGATATTATTCGGTGGGCTCGGTATCATAGCGTTGATTTCTCCACAGCGACGCGCAGCAGTACCGTCAATGATTACTCATGGCGTTGCAATTACGGCGAATCCCTGGAAGCCACCATCCTCGACTGGCTGTTGCTGTGCCTTGGCGAGAACGTGGGCTGGCCATCGGCTTCGCAGGCTCCGGGCAGTGACCGAGAGACACCGATCATCCCAATCGTTCCTCGGGCAAAGGAAGGATCACTCAGCTCTTCGACTCTACTCTTTAATAGCTACTCCACGACGATATCGTACTTCTGCAGCAGCCCCGCCAGGGTCGAACGAGAAAACTTCGCTCCCTCGATTTCGTTGTTCTCGGGATCGATGGAAAAGTTCCGGGCCCCGCGAAAATCGGCTCCTTCCAGCGTTGAACCGGCGAAGACGGCCTGTCTAAGGTCGCAACCCGAAAAGCTGGCCTTTGTCAGGTCGGCGTCCGTAAAATTGACTTCTTTGAGCCCGCAGTCGGCAAATTCGGTGTGCGCCATGTCGAGCCCCCAAAAGGAGGCGTAGTTCATATTACAGTCCCGAAAGGCAGCGGAGAATCCGAAGTCACTGCAGACGCTGAAATCGACGCCCATCAGTTTGCAATCCGTGAAACTCACGTCTTGAAACCGAGTTCCGCCGATATCGGTCATGCTCAGATTGCAGTTCTGGAATGTGCAATGCTCAAACAGCAGCGCCGAGAGGTCCGATTCGGTGAAATCGCAGTCTTCAAAATCATGGTCGATGACCTCGTCGTCGAAGGGACGACCCTCGCGGTAGTCCTGGTCGGTGAGTTGTTGTCGGTCCTTCAAGCCTACTCCATTGCTGCGGACTGAGGATAGTTGCCGTTTGGGCGGGTGTTTTGGCGAATCGGGCGAATCGAGCGGAGTGGCTAACATCTTCCGGTGAAATAAAATAGCACTGCTGACATCACCCCCGGGAAGTGACCGACAGACAACGAGCGTCCAAAATCTGCATGATATCGGAGAAATACAGGGCGATCGCCGGATTGGAGAGGTGACCGATAGACACTGATCGTCCCGATTTTCCGGGGTGATCCGGTGATCGGGGGGCACACCACAAGACGGGCGTAAGCGGACCGGCCATAGAGGGGTTGGTATTGTCACATCTAATCGCTACTACAACGGTCGATTCCACGTGCGTTCAACAGATGTCATCTCAGGGCAGCGATCGCTACAGTGCTGAACGTCAGCATCATCAGCAGGCGGCGATAGCTCAGGAATGATAATAATGTTCAGTTTTGAAATTGACGATGAGATCGAGCTTCGGCTCCACGAACAGTGGCATGCCGAGGAGTTATTCGAGTTGATCGACGACAACCGAGAACACCTCCGGCCCTGGTTTCCCTGGGTTGAGCAGACCACAGAGGTCGCCGATACGCGGGACTTTATTCGGCGTGCGAAACAAGCCTATGGCGAACGCCGAGGTATTCCGACGTCGATCTGGTATCGCGGGCAAATCGCCGGAACATTCGGTATCGGCGTCCAGGATATCGACTGGGAGGTCGGCAGCGCCGAGTTCGGCTACTGGCTGGGCAAGCGCTTTGAGGGCAAGGGGATTGTTACCCGCAGCTGTGAGTCGGTGGTCGAATACTGTTTTGATACGCTGGAGCTGAATCGGTTGGTCATCCGCTGTACCACCGAAAATACACGAAGTCGCGCCGTCGCCGAACGACTCGACTTCGTCCACGAGGGCACGCTTCGCCAGTCCGGGAAGATCCAATGGCGAATTGGTCGACATGGATGTATTCGCCTGTTTGGCGGGGGCACAGGGGTTGTGACGCGGGAACACATCTTGGACCCACGATGACCCCGTATCTCTTCGTCTTATTGGCCGCTGTGTTGTGGGCGCTGATCGGCGTGTTCACTGCCGGAATTCTGGCCACCGGAGTGGGGGCGATGGAGATCGCCTTCTGGCGAGCACTGCTGGGCGGTGCACTGTTTATCGGCCACGGGGTATTGGCCGGCCATCTTCGCCTGCATCGCCGCCGCGACGCCGGGGTCTTCGCCGTGTTCGGAATCGTCGGTGTGGCGCTATTTTTCAGTGCCTACAACCTGGCCATCGACGCCGGCGGGATAAGTCTGGCGGTGGTCCTTCTGTATACTGCGCCGGCCTTTGTAGCCGTGCTGGCTCGAATCTTTCTAGATGAGCGATTGACGGGACCGAAAATTCTGGCCGTCGTCCTGGTGATCGCCGGCGTTTCGCTGGTCATGTTCGGAGGAGACAGCGAGGGCATTACGGTGACCACCGCCTCCGTGGGCTGGGGCCTGGCGGCCGGCGTGGGCTACGCCAGTTTTTACGTGGTGGGAAAGAAGCTGCTCGAACGATATCACCCCGTGGCGGTGTACGCCTATATCCTGCCCGTCGGGGCGCTGGGCATATTGCCCTTTGTGGAGTTTGCCCCCAAGACGCCGACGGCCTGGGGGCTTCTGGGGTTGTTGATCGTATTGTCCACCTACCTGGCCTATCTGGTCTACTACCTGGGTCTTCGGCGCGCGGAGGCATCGCGGGCGGTCCTGGTGGCGAGCACGGAGCCTGTCATCGCCGCCGCTCTGGCCGCCGTGTTCTTCGGGGAGCGATTCGGTCTGTGGGGAGCGCTGGGGGCGGTGATGGTGGTTCTGGCGTCCGTGATCGGGGTGGTCACGGCCCGGTGGAAGCGAGCATCGTGACCTCGCGTCGTTTAGGCGTGGGGCTGAACACTCTCGTGGAGGTCATCGAGGTCGCCGCGGTCGTAGGCCTCGAGCGCCTCGTTGACCAGCCGGCTGTAGTCGGGGTCGGCGGCTTCGAAATGCTCCATTTGCCGTTCGATGATTTCGTCTCTACATCCGCCCAGCGTCTCCGCGATATTCACAGAGAGTCGGACCTTTTGGTCGTCGCCCATCAGTCGAAAGAGATTTCCCGCCTGGGTGTAGTCATCGTGACCGACACGGGAGTCCCAGCGGTCGACGGTGACATCACCGAGTTCCCAGGGCGGCTCGGCAAAGGATGGATCGGACTGTGGGGCGCCGTCGATGCTATTGGGGTAGTAATTGGGAAAGCCCGTTGCCTGGTCACTGATTCCACCGAATTGACCGTCGCGCATGTAGTTGTGGACCGGGCACTTCGGTTTGTTGACACTCAACTCCCGGTAGTTGGCGCCGATGCGATGCAGGTGGGCATCCTGGTAGCTAAGAAGCCGGGCCTGGAGCATCTTGTCGGGGCTGGGACCGATGCCGGGGACAAAGGAACTGGGATTAAACGCCGCCTGTTCGACCTCGTGGTGGTAATTTTGGACATTCTCGTTCAACTCCATTTCGCCGACCTCGATCAAAGGGAAGTCGCCGTGGGGCCAGACCTTCGTCAGGTCGAAGGGGTTCCACTGAAATTCCTCGGCATCTTCGTCGGTCATGACCTGGATATAGCAGGTCCACTTCGGGTAGTTGCCGTCGTCGATGGCATTGAGCATATCGCGCTGATGGCTCTCGCGGTCATGAGCGATGAGTTCGGCGGCCTCCTCGTTGGTCAGATTCTCGATGCCCTGCTGGGTCTTGAAGTGGAATTTGATCCACACCCGCCGGTCATCGTCGTTGATCATGGAGTAGGCGTGGCTGCTGTAGCCGTTCATATGGCGGTAGGACTTCGGGATGCCCCGGTCGCCAAATAGCCAGGTGACCTGGTGGAGGCTTTCGGGACACAGACTCCAGAAATCCCACTGCATATTGGGATCGCGAAGATTCGTCTCCGGGTGGCGTTTCTGGGAGTGGATGAATATCTGGAGTTTGAAGGGATAGCGGATACAAAATACCGGGTTATCGTTGCACACCAGGGCCCGGGTTGCCCTCCTCGCCCGGCGGCCATATAAACGATCGCCCCGGGGGCTTCCCCGGAGCGATGGATAAGGCAAATGCGTCAGTCGGAGCAGGCGGAAGCCCCGGAGCTGTTGACGATATTGTCGCCGGCAATGTCCTGGAATACCAGGTGTTCACAGCCGCTGACGCTGACGTCGTCTTCTCGGGCCGTCAGGCCGTTGGCTCCAGCGTCGGTGATCTCGGTTTCGTCGGTAAATTCGAGGCTGGCGAAGCCTTCGATATGCAGGTTGGAGTGGCGCTCGTCGCGCCGACGAGTCCCCCAGGCTTCATGACCGCCGTGGCGGATGGCGGCGTTGCCGATTTTATTGTTGTCCGAGAAGCTCTCATCGAAGCGGAGTCCGCGCCAGTAGCCAGACTCGGCGATCGTGCCCCGAAATTCGATGGGATCAGCGCCTTCGGCGTTGGCGTTAAGTGACCCGTCTTCCTCAACGGTGATGCCCACATCGCGGTCCATATGAAGCTCGGTCCCGGGACTGATGGTCAGGTCCGCATCGATATCAAAATTGTCATTGACCCGGTAGGGCAGTTCGAGGGCAGGCCAGGTGGCATCGCGGGTGAGTCGAGAGTTGCGGTCGGTGTTGATTTCGATGTAGGCGTCGCCATTGTTTGAAAAGGCGTTATCTGACCCCAGATCACCGACATGGTTCGTGCGCAAACGGATCGGATAGTCCGGATTATTTTCAAAAAGCGAACTGTCAATGAACACTTCGTCATCAGCGGAATAGATGCCGATACCGGCGTTTTCATTGTTACGGAAGGTACTGTCGGATACGGAGACGCGAGAGCCGTCGCGGATGAGCAGTCCACCTTGGCGGTTGGCGCGGTTACGGGTGCCCCAGTTGCGGGAGCCGGCGTCGCTGAGGTGGAGGTGGGCGATGGCGTTTTCGGGGTTGATTGTCTCACTGAGCATCAATCCCGCCCAGAAACCGGCTTCATCCTGGACACCTCGCATTTCGACCGGTTCGTCGTCGGTGCCATCGATGACCAGTCCGGCGTCGTCGCCTTCGATCTCCAGTCCTTCGCCACGCTCGAAGTACAGAATCGTTCCGGCGTCAATGGTCAGGACACCGTTGTTGACGGTGGGCCGGGAGGTCACCAGATAACAAGGTGCATCGAGAGTGGTGCCGTTGTTGACGTCGTCCCGGCCGTCGATTGTCGGGCAGGTCGACGGATCGTCGGGGTTGACCTGGTTGTAGTCGGTGGCGTTCGGGGACGCGTCATTGCCGTCGGGGTCTTCGATGACACATGCCGTCGCAAGGAGTCCGATGACAAGTAGGGATAAGGCAGAAATTAGATACAGTCGAGACATGATGTGGTGCTCCTGAAAACGTGATAGCTGAGGTTGGTCCCGGCACCGACACGATAGTGTTTCGCAGCGGATTGCTTCCCGAAGGAGATAAAATATCAGCACGGGAAGATCCGAGACTCTACAGTGGGAGATTACCGCCATGGGATTCGCAACGCAACTCAGTTTGGCGTCTTCGATAATCGCTCACTGAACAAGGACCTGTCCCGCTGCTTTTACATCGGCGAAGACCATCCGTTTCGGTTCGAGATATAGCGGTAGAAAAACGGTCACGATGATCGATTCCACCAGGCGACGCCAACACCGATCACAGACGCCAAAATCACCATCACCGCCCCCAGGGCGCCCCAAAGCCCGAAGCGTTCCCCGAAGAATACAGCCGCCAGAACGGCGGCGATGACCGGTTCGGTGCTCGCCACAAGGACCGCCCGTGATGCTTCTGCGCGCCGAAGGCCCATGTAGTAGACCAGATAGGCCAGATAGGTGGACAATACGATGAGCAGCGCCAGAAGCCACCAGGCTGTTGCAGTCTTTGGAGCAAACTCCACGAAGGGGAGAATGCCCAGGGCGCCGACGGGCAGTATGTAGGCGTAGACGGCCACCGGGTGGTACCGGACGAGGAGTTTCTTTCCGACCACATAAAAACTAGCGTAGCCCACGCCGGCGGCAAGCCCCCAGCCGACGGAAGCGGTGCTAACGGTCACTCCGTCGCTATCTCCGCCAAGGGCGACCAGTGAGACGCCGGCGATCACGAGGACGACGGCCAGGATTTTTTCTGCCGACAGCGTTTCGTTCAAAAAGATGCGGGCCAATACGACGACGAAGGCCGGCGCCGTATACAAAAGGACGACGGCCAGGCTTATCCCTCCGGCGTCGATGGCCAGATTGTAGGCGCTAAAAAAGAGGGCGACGCCGACGATTCCAAACACCACAAAGACTCCGGCGTCGCGGCGGCGATGGAGGCGAAGGTGTCCGGCCAGCAATCCGTGAGCGACAAATAGCGCACCGCCCAAAAGTGCTCGCCAGAAAGCGATTTCCATGGCCCCGACACCGGTGGCCAGTATCCCGGCGGTAAAGACACCGATCAGCGCCCACAACAGGGCTGCCAACAAGATGAAGAGATATGGAGTCATTGAAAGTGACGGTGTTAGAGGAGCCGTAGCTTAAAAATGGAGTCATGCGACGGGCAAACCCTCAGTCGAGACTGAGGGCGGTAAATGTACGGGTCGCAAAGCTCTCCGTATTGCGAGTCGGGGTCAGGACCGCCGGACTCGCAATGGATGTGGTGTTCCGCGGTTACGAGCCGATACGTCGAAACCATGATAGTCGCCGAGTCCACGCACGGCAGTCCGGGGTAGAGCCCGTAGGGCGGCGCCCCGGCTGCCGATACGGCGCGACGGGAGGGAGCGATGTACATTCATCGCCCCCGGGTAAAGCCCGGGGACGAATCGTCGGTCCGCTTTTTTTTGACCCCTTGTTCGTGAGTTCATTCACTCGAAAAATGAAACGGATAATTCACCTCGACTAAGCCTCCAGCGGCAGGAGGCGGGAACTCCCACGTCATGATTTCGTCGACCACACATTGCTCGACCCGCGGACTATCGAGCGTCGTGTCTTCTACTTCTGCACGCAACACTTTACCGTCGGGGCCGATACGCCACGTCATTGTGACCGTCCCTTCCAGTTGCGGGTTGTCGACCAGAACGGATTCGTAGCACCACCGGATCGCATCTCGATTCGAGCGAACCACTGATCGAATTATATCCCGGCTCTCAGTGTTCGCGTCGGACGTCGACCCGGCTGGATTTTCGAGCTCTGAGTCGTCGGATCTTTGAATTTGGCGAATTGTGATATCAGTGGTGGCGTTGCCCCGAATCTCACGGTGATGGTCGGCCGTCTCATCGTGCACAATGAAGTTCGTTGACGCTTCCCGGTGAATGCGTACGGGGGGGACGGTGTCCTCGCGAAACAGAAAGTCGTACTCGACGTCCGTGTGTACGTCGTCGACGTACTCGTCGCTGGCAGACATAGAATTGACGAGCATGGACGGCGACCTGGAAATACTGAACGACACACCGAAACACTCCACCGACGTGCCGAGGGACTCCGGGCAGGCTGTGGCCTCGACTTCCGAAGCCACACCCGGGAATGCAAAGATCTGGCGGGTCAACAACTCCCACCACCATTCGGCGTTGTTGTTCAGCTGCCGGGCGTTGAACATTTGCATTGCACGTTGTCCCAGGTCTGCTTCGTAGCGCTCCGGGTGATGGTCGTAGTAGTCCCGCACCACCGGCTGAATTGTCTCCTCCAGTTCATTGGCATTCGATTCGAGAATCGCACCGTACTGTGAGACCACGACATCCGGGACAACACAGCTTAGATCACGATAGAGCCGTTCAAACTCTGCGTGGTCCACAGTCTCTGGTGGTTCAGACGGCAATAACCCGTGTTGCGAGATCTCCATGACCTCCCCTTGTTGCTGCACTTCGAAGATAAATTCACAGCGCTGCCTTCTGGGAGGCCCCTGACCGGCCATTTCGGAGGTCCGCTCACGAACTACTGACAGCCAGGTCTTTTCTTTACTCCAGTTGGAATCCGGCAGCTCCTCAGTAACATAACTGCCGGTCCTCCCTTCTCTGGATGCGACGTCCCGGTCGGATTCACGGTCCGGTGCATCCAGTGATGTTTTCGGCTCTGAAGGGCCTGTCGTTTGACAGCCAAATACCCCGGCGGCTACTGCGATGGCGATGAGGATAACAAAGTCGGTGCGGCGGATATTCATCACTGCCTCGTAAGGAGGGTCGGATCCGTGACGTGATTTGGTATGTCTGTACCTTACCATCTCGTCAGCTCGATGACCTGCAGGTTACGCGATGGTGGCCGAGACGGTCACCTCTGCAAAAGGGAGCGCGGTGAGATTGCCGAGGCTGAGGACGACCATGTCTCCATCAGGCGCGGGTGGTGCGTTTCCAGGCGACCACCGCGGCATCGACGGCCGCCCACAGATGAAATACCCAGCCCAGAAACACAAACCAGCCTATCAAGGAGGCGACAAAAAGCTGATGCCCTTGATGAACTGGCGGTTGTATCCCTGGCCGGCGCCGGCGACCAGTACACTGACAAGGGCGCCGACAGCGCAGTGAATGGCCGTCTCTTTCGACGAGTAGGTCTCGGTGACGCTATCGATGGGATGATCAACTCCCATCTGGGTCCGAGAGACACCGACGACCTGACTTTTTTGCTTCGAGGTCGATGGGACACATCCTGACCAGACGAAGCATAAATTGACTCCGACACACCATGAGTCTACCCGTCGGATGGAGCCTCCTTTCATGAACGAAGACATAGAGATCTACCTGGCGGCCTCCGATGACATCCCGCGTATCTGGTGTCTGGCAGAAGAGTATTTCGCGTCAGTGGCAACCTTCGCCGGTGAGATGAGTCCACCGTCGAAGTCCTCGTTTGTCGAGTACTGGAGCGAAGAGCCGAGCCGATATGTGATTGTCGCCCGGGCGGAATCGGCCTCTCTCGGTTTCTGCCTGCTACAGGAAATCGACGGCAGCGCCTACGACCTGGAGCGATGCCTCGAGCTCGGCGCAATCTTTGTGCGCAAACAGTTCAGAGGACGGGGGGGCAGTAAGAAACTGTGGAGAGAAGCCGTGCGAATTGCGAAACGGGACAACCTGTCGATCACGAGCGAGGTTTCAGTCGATAATACCCTCTCGCGCCAGATCATTGGAAAACTACTGGCCGACGCAAGCGACGACAAACTCTCCAGGCGTCTGCGTCCCAAGCCGCGGGCTCCCAACCGTCTTCAGGCTATTCTGCACCAAGGCTGACTCCATGCGACTTCGCAGGCTCTACTCCAGCGACGGCAAGTCCCACGACCGCTACGTCGTCGTCGGTACCTCCGGCTCGGGCAAGACAACCCTTGCCAGAAAGCTGGCCTCCCGGATCGATGGTCGTCATATCGAGCTCGATGCTCTCTTTTGGCTTCCCGACTGGCAGATGCGCCGGACCGATGAATTTCGGCAACTGGTCGCCGAGGCTACCGCCGGGGATCGATGGGTCGTCGACGGCAACTACTCGATTGCCCGCGACGTCGCCTGGCGGCGCGCCGAAGCCGTCGTCTGGCTCGACCTGCCCTTTCACGTTGTGATGGCCCAGGTGATTCGACGCACTCTCTCCCGGTGCATCACGCGCCGCAGGTTGTGGAACGGCAACCGGTCTGGATTTCGACGTGCATTCTTCAGCCGCGATTCGGTCATCTGGTATGCGGCTCGGACATGGAAGAAAAAACGCGCGCTCTACTCCGAGCTGCTATACGAGCCGCGGTGGGCTCATCTCGATATTTTCCGCGTCCAAGCCAGGGACCTGAGTGAAGTCACCGTGCGACGAGGGGGCACCCAGGCTACCGGGTAACAACCGGCAGGCCCTGAGCGTCCGCCGCCAGTCGACCCTCTCGGCCATTGGCCCTCTTGAACTTGTGAGACGACCGAGGAGTTTTCGGTCCACCGTCGTTCTCCTACATTCCGGCCCCAGGCCGCGACTCTCCTGCTCGCGGCAGTGTCCGCTCAAAATATTGCCGTAACTCGTCGGCGATGATCTCCGGCTGCAGCAGCGGGCCGGCGTGGCCGAGCCCCTCGACCTTCCGGACTCGAGCGTCATCCACGTGGCCGGCGATAAAGCCGATGCCCTCCTTCATCCAATCCGAAATTTCCCCGCCCGTACCGGTGAGTAACAACAGTCGGGGTCAAGACCGCCGGACTCGCAATCGATCTTCCGTCAACTGGCCGCCAGCTTCTCCTGGAGCATCTCGCGGACTTTGGGGGCGTCGGCGGCGCCGCCGGTGGCCTGCATGACCTGGCCGATAAAAAAGCCGATCAGACGCTGGTTACCGTCGCGGTAGCGCTCGACCTCGTCGGGGTGGTCGTCGATGATGTCGTCGATGACTGGTTCCAATGCCGAGGTGTCGGCGACCTTTTGGAGTCCCTCTTCTTCGACGACGGTCTCGGGGCTGCGGTCCGATTCGAGCACGGCGTCGAGGACTTCGATGGCCGCCTGACTGGAGATGTTATCGCCATCGATCATCTCGACGATGGTCGCCACTTCGGCGGGACCTATGTGGAGTGTGTCAATGTGTTGGTCGTCGTCGAGTCGGGCCAACACCTCGTTGACCAGCCAGGGGGCGATGGTCGACGGGTTGTCGTAGGTCTGGAGGGCGTCATCGAAAAAGGCCGCCGTCGTCTCGTGGCCGCTCAGAAGGTCGGCGTCGCCGCGATCGAGGCCGTAGTCGTCGCGGTAGCGCTCGAAACTTTTTGCCAATTCGGGATTTTCATCGCGGGCCTGCTGGCGCTTCTGGGAGATCGGGTCGCTGGGGCCGGCCTCTTGTTGGGCCTTAAGTGCCTTTTGGCGGCGTCGCTCGTTTTCTCTTCGGCGCCGCTCGTCTTCGCGTTTTTTCTTGGCCTTTTGTTTTTCCGCCCATCGATCGCGCAGCGAGACAATGCGGTTGAAGACCGGGTTGTCGTCGGTGGAGTCGACGGGGTCTTGCCGGAAGTATCCGCGGCGCTCGAACTGATAGCGAAGAGCTTCATCGTCGTCGGCGATGCTGGGTTCGACGAATCCGTCGGTTTTGACCAGTGAGTCGTCGTTGATGTGCTCGATAAAGTCGGTCTCCGGGTCGCCGTCGGGATCTTCGACGTTGAACAGCCGCTCGTACTGGCGGATTTCTGCCGGGATCGCCTCATCGGCGTGGACCCAGTGGATAATTCCCTCCACATCGGGGCCCTCTGTACCTTCTCCGCTTTTGGCGGACTGGTCGTAGCTGCAGCGAAGTTCGACGATGTCGCCGTCGTCGTTTTTGACGACGTCGTCGCAGGTCATGTTGTAGGCGTAGCGCAGTCGGACCTCGGCGCCTGGGGCGAGTCGATACCAACTGGACGGTGGGTCCTCGCTAAAGTCCTCGCGGTCGATCCAGAGGTGGCGACCGAAGGGGACCTGTCGGCTCCCCTCTTTGGGGACGTCGTGCGGGTAGTAGGGAGCATCGAGCCACTCGGTGTCGTCTTCGGGATAGTTCGTGATGACGACTTTGAG
>CAYUPT010000053.1:0-12484 GCA_964446725.1 uncultured Bradymonadales bacterium
ATGGAGTACGTCGAGGGGCGCGACCTTGGAGAGGTCATCGAAGCGGAGGCCCCACTCGATCCAAAGCGGGTCCGTGCGGTGACCTGTCAGCTTCTGGATGCGCTGCAATTTGCCCACGGCCAAAACGTGGTCCACCGCGACCTCAAACCGGCCAATATCAAACTGTTGCAGAATCCGTCGATGGAGACCGATGAAGACGAATTGGTCAAGGTTCTGGACTTCGGAATCGCCAAGATCGTCCACGGAGAAGAAGACGATTCGGCACTCGATACGCTGACCCAGACCGGAACGGCGATGGGCACGCCCCAGTATATGAGCCCGGAAAATATCACCGGCGATCCGGTGACCCATCACGCGGATTTATATGCCGTGGGGCTTTTGATCTACGAGATGTTGACCGGAGAGGTCGCCTTTGAGGGCGACGATCCACACGAGGTCATGGTCGCACACCTCAATAATCCGGCGCCGCGGCTGGGCGACGAGCCGTCGCACCGGCCGTTTATGCGCGCCGTCGACTGGGCGCTTCAAAAGCAGCCGGACGAACGGGTGGCGACAGCTCGGAAATTTCGGGAAGTTCTGGATGAGGACGCACCGCAGACGGCGCCTGAGGCGTCATCAGAATCAGAATCGGGGGGCGACCGACTATTTAGGCCGCTGTTTGCGGTGGCCGTGGCGTCGCTGGTCGTTGTGGTATTGTTGGTGGTCATGGCCGTGCAGGCCGGGTTGGTGTAGTTCAGGAGGGCGCTGCCCGGTTGGGCCAAATTGCGGGAGGTGCCGGCCCGGGGCGCGATGTTGAGCTTTGGGGGGCGGTGTCCATCTTTGGAGTTGCGTGCCGTGTCGATGGGGATCGAGGCGGTGGCGAAGGGAAAATGAACGGATCAATTTGAGGGGGATTTCTCGAACCACCGGGTCTGTATCTGTTGTCGGTTGACGCCCGTCAGGTCCGGAGATAGACTCCGCGGCCAGTTACGTAAATTGATGTATTTTCGACGACTCGGGGGTCGTCTAGTAGTGGCTTTGGCGGTGTGCTGTCGCCAATGTCGCGGGGTTGTATCAGGTCAGGAATGCCGTATCTGCTGGGAGTTCTAATCGTGAAACTCAGCGACGGAAATGACGATGAAGACAACTATTACGGGATGTATTGCATGGGGGTTGGTATTGTTGACGACGCCGGTATTGGTCGGCGATGCCGAGGCGCAGACGGCGGCGAAATCATCGGTATTGACGATGGCCAAGTTGGGCCTGGGACCGATGCCGGGGCTGGCGGTGATGGAGCCTCTGGAGATGGAGCAATTTGACGACGCGATCGCGGAATACGCGTGGCCGACGCCACGAGCGCGGGAGTGGCCGATCGATATCGGTGATCGGCCGATTGTCGAGACCCGACGCCGCGACGAGCTGCGGCATACTGTGGAGTCCTGGGAGAGTCTCGCTCAGATTCGCCGACGGTTTCGGACGACGACGGCCCGTCTCCGGGAGTTGAATCCGGATCGAGATCTCCGCGATCTGGAGGAGGGCGACGAACTTGTGGTCTGGAGACGCAACGACGACAGGATCTCGCAGAGCCGCGGTGAGCCGGCGGCCGGTCGCCTGGTGGGCGGAGAACCGATGCCCGACAGCGATGACTACGTCGTGCAGTTTCCGCATCGAGCATTTGGAACCTACTACACGGTCAGCGAGACGGTGCGCGTACTCGACGCCTACTACGCGCGTTTTCCGAATGCCGATCCGCTGATCGTCGGCGACCTCAGTGCAGCCAACGGCCGTTCGATTCACCCGCACAATTCCCATCAGTCAGGGCGCGATGTAGATCTGACACTTCCGCGCCACGAACCGCCGCCGAATTACCGCCGATTCCACCACATCCGACGCGATAATCTGGACGCCGACCGGACGCTGTGGTTGTTGGCGACCCTGATCGAGGGCGGCTATGTGGAGTACATCTTTTTGGACTGGCATCACCAGCGCACACTGTGGAATCTGGCCCGGGAGCAGGGGGCTCCCGACGAGTGGCTCGACGAGGTCTTTCAGTATCCGAGCCGCCGACGCCAGGGCCTGGTGCGCCACGAATCGGGCCATCAGACGCACATGCACATCCGATTTTCCTGTCAGGAGACCGACGAGTACTGCCGATAGCGTTGCCGATGTTCCGAAGGGTTATCAATTCGTCCAGAAGGCCGCGGTCTGCGACGGCGATTCTCCGCGGTGGAGCGTCTTAAATTGGAGCTTCGAGTCGTCTTCGACGACGCCGTACATCGGAGGCAGGCTTCGGCTGCAGTACTTCGACCACATCGAAAAGGTGTAGGCGCCGACGTCGTGGACGGCGACCAGGTCGTCCGGGGAAGGCCGGGGGAGACGGCGATTTCGGGCAACAATATCACCGGAAAAACAGAGGGGGCCGGCGATGGTCACGTCGGTGTCGTCGCCGCTTCGGGCGGTGCCATCGGCATTGTGGATGGTGACCCGATGGTACCAGTCGTCGGGTCGGTAAGCGGTGCGAAGCAGTAGATCGGCGCCGAAGTGGATGATGGCAATCGGCCCGGTGGCACTGGGTTTGACGTATTCGACGCGGCTTACGGCGATGGCGCATGGCGCAAAGAGCCAGCGGCCAAACTCGGTGATGACCTGTCGGCGGCGATCAAAGAGGTTTGGAACTTCGCGCCGAAGGGCGTCGGCGTAGTCCTCGATGGTCGGCGCCTGACGATGAGGTCGGTAGGCGACGGGCAGCCCGCCGCCGATATCGATGGCGTCGATACGGCGCGATGGTGCGGCGTTGTCGATGTCGTCGGCGACATCGACACAGCGCCGCACTCCCTCGACCAGACGCGACAACCCGAGTCCCTGGGAGCCGGTGTGGACGTGAAGTCTGCGAAGCCACGGGTGGCGCCGGAAGGCGTCGATAAGCGCCCGTCGGTTCCGGGTCAGGGAGACGCCGAATTTCGATGATTCCGTGGCCACACTGGTGGCGTCGATGTCACCGGCCCCCACGACGGGGTTGACCCGAATTCCAAGCGAGGCGTCGTCGGGCAAATTGCGCCGGGCGATGCGTTCGACTTCATCGAGGTTATCGGCGTTGACCACAATGCCGGCATCCAGGGCCTCGTCGATGTCGCGGTCGGTTTTGGCCGGAGAGTCGAAGACCATGCGCTCCGGAGGCGCTCCGGCGAGCCGTGCGATCTCGAGTTCGCCCATCGACGCGGCCTCCAATCCGGCGCCGGCATCTACCAGTTCTTGGAGGACGGCCACCAGGGGATGGGCCTTGATGGCCGCCGCGTGGAGTGTATCGGCGTCAAAGGCCTGTTGGAGTCGTCGAAAACGCCGGTGGAGTCGACGGAGGTCGATAAGGATCGCCCACCGGTGTCGGTTGTCGAATAGGTTTCGTCGGGCGGCGCCTGCGAGTAGAGCTTCCGTCATGGCTTCATCTCCACAGGTCGGGATATTTGAGCGTGTCGGCGTCGACCCGGCGGTAGATACTCAACAGCGGCACGCCGCGGTGGTCGACCACATGGGCCGGCGTCATCGTCTGGTAGTCCTCCCACAACGGGTAGAGCTGGAAACGAAACGCCTTTTGTTCGTGGTACAGCGCGTAGTCGCTGGCCGCGATGGACGTGGAGCGAAGATCGGGGCGAATCATCTCCTCGTTGCGGTAGGCCTCCCAGGCCATGGCGATGGTATTGTGGCGCCAGACCCCGGCGCCCTCAGCGGCGTGTTCATTGAGCCAGGGCAATCCGTGGCGCGACGAATGGCCCCAGAATTGGCGGAACATCTCGCGGTCGGCGGCTCCCCGTTCGCCGCCGATGAGTTCATTGTAGTACGAGGTGCCGTGGGGATGATTGACGGCGGTTGCGTAGGCGGCGGGAACGACGACGGCCGCCGCAAGTAAGGCGGTGACAACGGGCATTGCCAGGTGACTGAAGCGGCCGGTGAGGGTCTCGACGATCGGTCGCAGCCCGCGAACGGTGGCCACCACGCCGATGCCGGCGACAATGGCGACAAAGGGCATGGCCGGCATCCAGTGTTTGGTGCCGCCAAAAATCGGCGTATCCGGCATCGAGATCAGAGCGATGGGACAGGCGATATTGATCGCCAGCAATAGTCCCGTTCCGCGCCAGTCGGCGTCGTTGTCGGGCTCCGGCCAGCGGCGGTTGCGCAGCGCATCGGCCATCTCTTTGAGTCGTCCCCACTGACCGCTCTTTCGAATATAGTGGACGGCGCCGATGCCAAAGGCGATGAGGATGACCACCGGAATGGTCACCAGGGTCATGACCGTCGGATACGAGATTGGAAACGGCGGAATCTGGAGGTTTTGGCCGAAGTAGTAGACGAAGTAATGCTCGTGCTGGAGGTGGAAGTTCATATACCACTGGATGCGCTCGAAGGTGTCGAACCAGTGGCGCGGCCACAATGCGTAAAATAGCAGGGGCCCGAAGACGAGCATCGACCAGAAGGCCTTGGGAATCGGCGGAAGCGAGATGGTGGGTGACGCGCCGTCGTCCGGACGGTTAAAGCGGAACTCGCGGAGCCTGGTCAGGACCCAGTGAGCGACGAGGACGACGGGCAAAAAGAAGGCATTTAACTTCACCGACAGCGCCAGGCCAAATAAGACGCCGGCAATAAGGGCCCAGCGATTGGACTCCCAGCTTCGCCAGTAGGCGTAGACGACCCAGAACCACAGTGCCGTAATCGGCACATCAAAGCAGGCCAGATGGGCGTGAAAGAAAAAGCGCGGTTGGAAAAGAAGGGCGGCGACGGCGACCAATCCGGCCAGCCGTCCGGCGAGTTGGCGGGCGAAGAGATAAACTCCGGAGAGCAGCGCCGAAGCACTGATCATCGCCGGCAGTCGAAAGGCCGTCGACGAGCTCAATACCCCCAGAGCGTCGTGAAATAGCAGGTGGGATAGCGCAAAGGCAGACTTCATCAACACCGGGTGTTCCGGGTTGTACGACCAGTGCTGGTCGATATTTTGCTGGCTGAAGCTCGCCGCCAGATCGCCGGCCCAGAAATTGGCCCACAACTCTTCGAACCACCCCGAATACAGCGAGGCGGCGCGAAAATAAAAGCCCTCATCGCGAGTAAAACCGATGTCGGTGGTCGCCAGCAACAGCGCCAGGGAGGCCACAAAGATCAGGGCGGCGATGGCCGTATCTGTGATGCGTCGAAAGTCGGGGATCATCGGCGACGGGGCGTCAAAAGGTGGACTGTCGTCGCCGATGAGTGTCGCCACACCGAAGGGTGTCGTCAATCACCGTCGAGTAAATCCGGTCTTCGCCGGCGGGTCCGTTCGCGAGCTTTGTCGCGGCGCCACTGCTCGATCTTGGCGTGATGGCCGCTCAGAAGGACATCCGGGACGTCGTGGCCGCGGAAACTTCGGGGGCGGGTATACTGCGGGTATTCGAGGTGGACGTCGCCGGCGGCGAAACTCTCGTCGTCAACCGAGTCGGAGTTGCCCAGTACGCCGGGAAGCAGTCGGGTGACGGCGTCGATGACCGTCATCGCTGCCACTTCACCGCCGGTCAGCACAAAATCGCCGATCGAGATCTCGCGATCGATCCAGTGCTGGCGGACCCGTTCATCGACGCCCTCGTAGCGGCCGCAGGTCAGAATCAGTCCCGACTCGTTGGATAATTCGCGGGCCATCGGCTGGTCGAAGGACTCGCCCTGGGGCGTCAGCAGGATGCGCGGTGCATCGGGCGAGGTGTTGCGGGCGTCTTCTAAGGCACCGACCAGTGGCTCCGGTTTCATGACCATGCCGGCGCCGCCGCCGTAGGGCTGGTCGTCGCACTTATTGTGTTTGTCGGTGGCGAAGTCGCGGATATCCGTGACATCCACATCGAAGTGGCCCCGTTCGATGGCCTTGCCGGTAAGACTGGTCTGGAGTGGACCGTCAAAGAACTCGGGAAAGAGCGTCAAAATGTGGATCGGAAAGGACACGACAGTGGCCGATGGTACAGAGTTACTGCTCGTCGTCGTAGTCGGCGGGCGCCCAGACGTCGAGGGGCTGGACGACGACGCGGTGTTCCTCGAAATCGAGCAGCAATACGGCGTGCTCGACGAGCGGCGCGAAAAGTTCATCGTCGCCGGCGTCGATGACCATCACGTCATTGGCGCCGGTGGCGAAGAAGCGATCGACTTCGCCGATGGGATCGGCGCCGTCGGCGACTTCGCCGTCTTCGGTTTCGGCCACGTAGACCGGGGCCCCGACGAGATCGACGTAGTAAAATTCGTCGTCATCCAGGTCCGGCAACGCCTCGTAGTCGACTTCGACGTGGGCGTGTTTGAATTCGTCGATATCGCCGCGGTCGTCGATATGATCGAATTTGACGATGACGAATTTATCGGTGTAGCGCGCCTTTTCGACGGTGGCTGCCACCGGTTCGATATCGTCGGCCACAATGTAGACGTCGAGGCCCTCGGCGAGGGTCCGAGAGGCGGGGTTGGACAAGAAAAGGCGAATTTCGCCTTTGATGCCGTGGGGGCGGCCGAGTTTTCCGATGGTGACGCGCTCGGTGGTCTCGGTCATTGTTCAGTCGACGATATCGAGGACGATATTGCGGCTCGAGGCCACGGCTGCGTTGTCCAGAAGTGAGCGCATCGCGCGGGCGATACGACCGCCGCGACCGATGACTCGGCCCCGGTACTCTTCGGGAACGAGCAATTCGATGCGCCACTTGTTGTTGTCGGACTTGCCCCGGACTTCGATGTCGACGTCGTCATCGAGTAACGATCCGGCCATAAAGCGAGCCAGTTCGATGTACTGGTCGAGGATTTCGTCGTCGTTGTTGCTCATTGGTGCTCCGGGGGTGGGGCGACGGTGATGTCGGACGGCGACCCCGCCGGGCGGGGCCGGAGCCGTCGGACATTACTTGTCGTCTTTGTCCGAGTCGTCGTCCGAGTCGTCGTCCGACGTTTCCGCTTCGGAATCGTCGTCGGAATCGTCGTCCGAGTCGTCGCTGCTTTCGTCCGACGCTTCGTCGTCGTCCGAGTCGTCGCTGCTTTCCTGGGAGGCTTCCGCTTCCGAATCGTCGTCATCGGAGGCTTCGGCGTCGTCATCCGACGATTCATCATCGTCGTCGGAGGCCTCATCTTCGGCCTCTTTGGCAGCTTCCAGAGCAGCCTGACGGGCCTCTTCTTTGGCTTTTTTGCGGGCAGCGGCCTTGGCGGCGCGGGCTTCGGCGTCGGCCCCTTCTTCACTGAGGTCGATGCCGTTTTCACCGCTCTTGAGCTTGCGGATCAGCGAGCGGACGGTGTCACTGGGCTGGGCGCCCTGATCGAGCCAGTAGTCGATGCGCTGGCGGTCGAGACGGATTTCCTCCGGCTCGGGAACGGGATTGTAGGTGCCCAGCATTTCGATGAATCGGCCGTTGCGCGCCTTGCGCTTGTCGGCTGCGACGACTCGAAAATAGGGATCTTTGCTTGCGCCGTGACGTTGAAGTCGAAGTCGAACACTCATGAGAGTCTTTTCTCCATTTCCGTGGAATATCAAATGCTGCGAAAAATCGGCCCCCAAAATACAACGCAGGGGCCCTGAGACAGTCGGTCAAAGCTGGCAGAACGTAGGGACTGGAAGTGCGTGTGTCAAGATGGGCGACACCGGGGCCGCTGGTCGTCGGCGCCGGGATCGCCCATCGGCGGTGGGCTTACTTGTCGAAGGCGTCTTCGATAAGCGGGGCGATTTCGCCGTTTTCGTGCATCTCCATGAGGATATCGGAGCCACCGACGAATTCACCGCCGATGTAAATCTGGGGGATCGTCGGCCAGTCGGAGTAATCCTTGATGCCCTGGCGCTTTTCCTGATCTTCCAGGATGTTGACCGTGTGAAAGGGGCGATCGTAGGAGGCGATGACCGCCGATGCGCGCGCCGAAAATCCACACATCGGTTGTTGAGGGTGGCCCTTCATGTAGAGGACGATCTCGTTTTCCTGGACCTCTTTTTCGATCTCGCTTTGGACGTCGCCGCCCTCGTCTCGACTCTTCGGGGCATCGGCGTCGCCGGAAGCTTCTTCGTTGGCGATGGGCAGAGAAATGGAGTTGTCGTCGTTGGTATCGTCACTCATCGTTAAACCTCGCTGTGTGCCGTTAAGGAAGTCGAAGCGTAGACGTCGTAACTAACGGCTGAGAGCGCCGTCAGATTCCAGAGATGTTTCTCAGGCCTCGTCCCACTCCTGAGGGGTGTAGACCTCGAGCGTCAGTGCGTGGATCGGTCCCTTCATCTCCTCGGAGAGCGCGTCGTAGACCAGACGGTGGCGGGCGACGCGATTGTGGCCTTCGAATTGGTCGGCCACGATCCGCGCCTTGTAGTGATCTTTGGTGCCGGTCAAATCTTCGAGATCGACATCGGCGCCGGGCAGCGCGTCTTCGAGTTTGGCGATCAGGTCATTGGGTTCGATCATGGGTATACTCCGCGGTCCGCGATTGGATCGGACATCCAGAACTCATTGCAAAACGGTTGTTAATGACAAGCTGCCGACAATGCAAGGTGTGCTCACGAAGCAGTCGTTGACAAGGTCCAGATCAAATTGGAGCTTTACGTTTGGGTCGATGTGGTTACAGGTTTGCCCACGCGTTTTGTCGAGCAATCCGGTCCGGCCGGACTGACGATGGCGCCGGCGGTCGACGTCGATGCCCATCTCGTGACATCCCATCGTGTGGGAGCAGCGCCGGATAGGACCAAGTTAATGTATCGATGGATGAATTACCGTTCATTCGCCAACAAGGAGTTACATGGCCACCTCAAGCATCCGAAAAGCTGCCGTCATCGGTTCCGGCGTCATGGGCAGCGGCATCGCCGCCCACCTCGCCAATGCGGGAATCGAAGTCTACCTCTTTGATATTGTACCTCCGGAGCCGGGAGAAGACGACGATGTCGACGACCCGGAATTTCGAACCCGGATCGCCCGTCAGAACAAGGAGAAGCTCAAGGAGACCAGCCCGTCGCCGATCTACACCGAGCGCGACCTGGAGCTGATCACGCCCTGCAATACGGAAGACCATCTCGATCGGCTCGGCGAAGTCGACTGGGTCGTGGAGGCGGTTCCGGAAAATATGGACATCAAGCAATCGACGTTTGATTACGTCGAAGAGCACACGACGGATGATGCCATCATCTCGTCGAATACCTCCGGATTGTCCATCGAGGGGATGCTCGAGGGTCGAAGCGACAGCTTCAAGAGCCGCTTTCTGGTGACCCACTTCTTTAATCCAGTGCGCTACATGAAGCTGCTGGAATTGGTGGAGGGGCCGGATACCGATTCGGATGTGGTCGACACCATGGTCGACTTCGGCGAAAACGTCCTCGGAAAGGGGATCGTCTTTGGCAAAGATACCACGAATTTCGTGGCCAATCGCATCGGCGTCCACGGCATGATGACCATCATGCACCTGATGGACGACTACGACATGACTGTCGAAGGCGTCGATATCGTCTTCGGCAAGTCGATGGCCCGTCCGAAATCGGCGGTCTTTCGCACCGCCGATATGGTCGGCCTCGATACCTTCGTGCACGTCGCCGATAACTGCTACGACACGCTGACGAACGACGAAGAGCGCGATATCTTCCAGGTGCCGGAATTTATGCAGACGCTCGTCGACGAGGGTCGCACCGGACAGAAGGCCGGCGAAGGGTTTTATCGCAAAACCGACGACGGCATCGAGACCCTCAAGCTCGAAGAGGGCAGTCTCGACTACCGCGACCGCGACAAGCCGAGCTTCGACAGCACCGATGCCGCCAAGAAAGCCGGCGGCCCGAAAGAGCGCGTTCGAACGCTGCTGGTCGACGGCGACGACAAGGCCGCCGATTACGCCCGGGAAGTGACGTTTCGCTCCCTTGCCTACACGGCGCGTCGCATCGGCGAGATCGCCGACGACGTCCTCAATATCGATCGCGCCATGCGCTGGGGCTTTAACTGGGATCTGGGACCGTTCCAGGTCTGGGATGCACTGGGCGTGGAGTGGACCTACAACAAGATGAAGGAAAACGACATCGACGTCCCCGACTGGGTCGACGAGATGGTCGATTCCGGCGTCGAGTCCTTTTATCGATGGGACAACGACACCCAGTACTTCTACGACGTCCAGAGCGGCGACTATCGACAGGTCGAGCGGTCGGAGCGCGAAATCTCCGTCGACCTGATCAAGCGCGCCGAAGGCGACAACAAGGTCTTCGGCAACTCCTCGGCGTCGCTGTACGACATGGACGACGGCGTGGCACTTCTGGAATTTCACAGCCAGAAAAACGCCATTGATCCGGACCTCATCGAAATGATGTTCAAGAGCATCGACGAGGTCGAATCCAACGGCTGGAAAGGGCTGGTCATCGGCAACGACGCTGAGAACTTCTCGGTGGGCGCCAACCTGATGCTGGTGATGATGAACGCCCAGGCCGGTCAATGGGACGACATCGAATCGATGGTCAAGAACTTCCAGGACGCCAACCAGCGGATGCGCTACAGTGCCAAGCCTGTCATTGCCGCCCCCCGCGGCATGACCCTCGGCGGAGGCGCCGAGGTGGCGATGGGTGCCAATGGCATCCAGGCCGCCGGTGAGCTGTACATGGGGCTTGTGGAAGTCGGAGTCGGTCTGATTCCAGGCGGCAGCGGCAATCTTCAGTTGATGCGCAACGTCTTCGGGATGCACGCCGACGACGAGGACTTCGAGCCGCAGCCGTTTATCCAGAAGCTGTTTATGACGATTGGACTCGGCGAAGTGGCCAAAAGTTGCGAGGAAGCACGGGAATTTCAATTCCTCACCCCCCAAGATCGGGTCACCATCAACGACGACTACCTGTTGGCCGATGCCAAGCAGCGCGTCATTGGGATGGCCAACAGCGGATTCCGTCCGCCGCGGCCGACGAAGTTCCGACTTCCGGGCCCCGACGGCGTCGCTACCGTCGATATGATGCTCTACAGCATGGAGCAGGCCGACCAGATCTCGGCGCACGACCGGCTTATCGGCAATAAGTTGGCCAACGTGTTGTGCGGCGGTCAGACCAGTCCGTCGTCGCTCGTCGATGAGCAGACCCTGCTCGATCTGGAGCGCGAAGCCTTCATGTCGCTTTGCGGCGAAGAGAAGAGCCAGGCCCGCATGAAGCACATGCTTCAGCACAACAAGCCGCTCCGAAACTGAGCCACATCCCGCCGGCGGCGCCCCGACGAGGGGAATGTCGCCGGCGCAGTGGTCGTTTTGGAGCGAGACGAATTTACCTGTCCGGGGTCTCATAGAATCGAACGAGACGCCGACTCCACAGAGGAGAACAACATGACGATTCGAGACGTAGCCGTTGCTTCATACGTTCGAACACCATTTACCCGCGCCAAAAAGGGCGGACTCAAAGATACGCGGCCCGACACGATGGCCGCCGAAGTCATTCGCGAGGCCATTGAGCGAGCCGGCGGAGTCGACCTTGAAGATATCGAAGACGTCGCCATCGGCTGTGCGATGCCGGAAGCCGAGCAGGGCATGAATGTGGCCCGAATCGCCTCCGTGCTGGCCGGACTTCCGGTGTCGACGCCGGCTCTGACGGTCAATCGCTTTTGCTCATCCGGTGTCCAGACCATCTCCCAGATGGGCGAGCGCATCATGCTCGGTGCCATCGATGTCGCCGTCGCCGGCGGCACGGAATCGATGACCATGGTGCCCATGGGCGGCAACAAGGCGTCGGCGAACCCGACGATCATGAAAGAACACCCCGAGGTGTATACGCCGATGGGGACAACGGCCGAAAATGTGGCCGAGAAATTCGAAATCTCTCGAGAGCAGCAGGATAAATTTGCTCTCAAGAGCCACGAAAAGGCCGTCGCCGCCTGGGAGCGAAATTTCTTCGACGACGAGGTCATGGGCCTCGACACCGAAATTTTTCGCGACGGCGAGCGCGTAGAGACCACGATCGACCGCGACGACAACCCGCGGCCCGACACGTCTCTCGACGTCCTCTCCGGACTGCCGACGGTCTTTAAGTCCAACGGCAGTGTAACGCCGGGCAACGCCTCGCCGTTGACCGACGGCGCGGCGGCCACGGTGCTGATGAGCGACGAGAAAGCCCAGGAATTGGGTGTCGAGCCCATGGGCTACTACCGGGCCTTCCAGGTCGCCGGTGTGCCCCCGGAGATCATGGGAATCGGCCCCGTACCGGCGGTGCGCAAATTGCTCGACAAAGAGGGCATGGAGGTCGATGACATCGATCTCTTCGAGATCAACGAGGCCTTCGCCAGCCAGTGCTACTACAGCCAGCAAGAGCTGGGCATCGACGACGACAAACTCAACGTCAACGGTGGAGCCATCGCCCTGGGTCACCCCCTGGGCGTGAGCGGAACCCGCATGGCGGGAACGATTCTTCGGGCTCTCGAAGAGCGCGACGGACGCTTCGGCGTCGTCACCATGTGCATCGGCGGCGGCATGGGTGCCGCGGCACTCTTCGAGCGCACGGCATAATCGCTAAACAGCGGTTAGAAGCGGTCAAAAAAGTCTCCCATCGGCATTCGCCGGCTGA
>CAYUPT010000054.1:0-12469 GCA_964446725.1 uncultured Bradymonadales bacterium
TCTGTAGAGCTATTGGTGGGCCGTTCCCAGCGCGAGATTATCGACGCCACCTACTCCATCCTGGAGTCTCATCTCCGAAATATATGTGGGGCGTTGACCGCCGACCAGATCGAGACCAGCGTAGATAAGATAACAGATCGCGTGGTGGAATCGTCACAACTCGACATGGAGGAACTGGGCCTCGAGGTGGAGTCGCTATCTATCCAGTCCATCGATATTGCACAGGCCGACGGGCAATCGGTGTAAAACGCGTGTGGCGTCAACACCGACGCCGATATGTTTCAACATTTAGCGGGAATGTTTCACAGTTGCACGGATTTGTGGCCATTATGCTCGCAGTCGGGCTCTGATGCCTATAAAAGCTGTGGTATGAATCGTGCAAGATTTTGTAGAGTGACGTATTGTGTCGCGTTACTTCCCCCCACATCCAGAGGAATTCGAGAATGGTCACTGCATCACTTCCATCGTTTCGTCAGCTCATGTTGGCTCTTGTCGTCGGTGCCATGGCCGCCGGCACCGTCGTCGCCTGTGCATCGCCGCAGACGACCGACGGCGATGTCGACGCCCCGGCCGACGGCCCTGAGGAGCCGGCCGACGAAGAGCACGACGACGCCGATGACGGCGATCACCATGACGAGCACCACGGCGAGCACCACGGCGATGATGCCGATCATCACGACCACCGCTTCGAAGACCCCGAGGACTACGCCGAACACTGGAACGACCCGGAGCGCGATGAGTGGCAACAGCCGGAGGCCATCATCGATGCCATGGACATCGAAGAGGGCATGACCGTCGCCGATATCGGCGCCGGGACCGGGTATTTTATCCCCTTTTTGTCGGATGCCGTCGGCGATGAGGGCACGGTGCTCGCCGTCGACATCGAGCAGTCGATGCTCGACTACATCGAGGAATTGGCCGACGAGCAGGGGCTGGACAATGTAGAGACCGTCCTCGCCGAGGGCGCTGAGTCCGGGCTCGACGAAGCGAGTGTCGATCGGATTCTGACCGTCAATACCTGGCATCATATCCCGGAGCGCCAGGAGTATTCGGCCCATCTTCTGGAACGACTCACCGACAGTGGACAGGTCTGGGTTGTCGACTTCCACGAGGACTCTCCGATGGGACCGCCCGAAGACCACCGACTGACACCGCAGACGATCATCGATGAATTGGAGGCCGGCGACCTGGACGCCGAACTCCATGAGTTGGAGCTGGAGCGTCAATTTGTCGTGGTCGGCTCCGGCCAATAAACCCCGAGCTTACAACGCCTTGAGCAGTCGTAGACGGTGCAGACGACGACCGTCGACTTCGGCTCAAGGCGTTGGCCTGTCCAGATAAGATAGGCGGCGCGACCATGAGTTCGTTGGAGAACAACAACGCCGGTGGGGACGACGTCTCCGGCCAGCCACGGGTCATCGGCTTGGCCGGCGCGCTGGCGATCGTCATTGGCTCGATGCTCGGCATTGGCATCTTTTTGACGCCTGCTCAGGTGGCGACTCATCTGCCCTCGCCCTGGTTGTATCTGGGGGCCTGGCTCGCCGGCGGCGCCATCGCCTTTTCGGGGGCCGTCGCCTATGCGGAGTTGGGGACGCGATTTCCGGAGGCCGGAGGCGATTACGTCTTTCTCGAAGAGGCCTTCGGTCCGTCGCTGTCATTTGGCGCCGGCTGGCTCTTATTTGTCGGTGTCTTCACCGGTTCCGTGGCCACCATGGCCGTTCCCCTGGCCGAATTTCAGCTGCCGGTGTTGCTGGGGCCGATCGTCGAATTCGATCCCCATCACGTCTGGTGGAGCGCCGGCGCCGTGGAGTTGACGACGGCCCGCCTGATCGCCGTTGGACTCGTCGCATTGCTGACGGTGCTCAATATTTTGGGCACCCGCCTGTCGACGCGAGCCCAGGTGGCGTTGACCGGCATTCCGATGGCACTTTTGGCCGTGGCGGCCATCGCCATTTTCGTGATGCTGGAACCGGCGTCCATCGATGTGCCGTCGGCGGCGGCCGACTCGCCTCTGGTCTCCTTCGGGCGGGCCGTGCTGGCGATTTATTTTGCGTATGCCGGCTGGAATGCCATCGCCTACGTCGGCGGTGAGATCGAAGATCCCGGTCGCACCATTCCCCGGTCGCTTTTGGGTGGAACTGCCGCCATCACCGCTTTGTACCTTCTGATGGCCGGCGTATTCTTATTCGTCCTCGGCGTCGACGGACTCCAGGAGGCGATGGAGGCCGGTACGGCCACCGCGCAGGCCATTGCCGGAGAGACCACGACCTGGGTGGTCACGGCGACGATCGCCGTGGCCCTTGTGGGTTCGCTCAACGCCACGGTCCTCGCCGGCGGTCGCGTCGGGTGGGCGATGGCGCGACGCGGGGCGATGATGCCGGCCGTAGGCCGCCTCAACGACCGCTTTAAGACACCGGACCGCGCGCTGTTGCTTCAGGGGCTGTTGGCCGTTGTCCTGATCTCGACGGGCACCTTCGAGATGCTTCTCGAATTGACCAGTGTCGCCATGTTCGTCATGGGCGCGCTGACCGTGGTGGCCCTGTTTGTCATCCGGCGCCGCCAGGGCGACAACGCCCCGTACAGCGCCACCGGCTACCCCTGGCTTCCCGCTGCGTTTGTGGTGGTCAGCGTCGTCATCGTCGCCGCCAGCCTCTATCGCGCCGCCTGGGGCGATGACGGCGGTACCATGGAGGCCATCTATCCACTGGTGGGCCTCGGCTTATTTGCCGTGGCGGCCGTCGGCCACTGGCTGCTCGGAACCGAAGATACCGAGCGTTGATCGCCAGGCGTCGCCGACGGCCTTTGCCCTCGGAGCATCACTGCAATTCGTAGCCCCAGAAGTAGACCAGCTCGTCGCCGTCCCAGGCGCGCTTTAGGACTGTGTCGTCGTCATCGGCGTCGCGGTGGTTGTTGTTGAGCACTTCGACGCGCATATTCGGCCGAAGAACGTCAGCCTGGTCGTCGGGCAGGACCACCGGGTCGTACTGGTGTTCGACCTGTACCTGTCGCGGTTCTCCGACGTTGCGGCAGCGCTGCTCGTATTCGACTTCGACCCGATTGCCGCGCATCCGGTAGCCCTCGACGCGGTCGGTGCGCTCGCATTCGCGCTGCTGGTGCATCCTAGTTTCAGTCTCGGTGACAAATACCACCCGCTGGCCGAGTCGATGGTCCTGGATGGACTCGATAACCGGGCGTTGTTGCGGGTTGCGCTGGCCGATCTGTCGAAAGCGAATATTGGCCTGTTCGCTGTCATCGTCGTCCGATTCCGGTCCGCCGATCAACTGGGAGCGCATACCGCCACCGTAGTTGAGATTGCCAAAGAAGCTGGGACTGCGATGGGTGTCGCCCGGAAGCGGAATCGAGTAGTTGTGGCGCAGTTCGTAAAACGGAATTTCTTCGGCAATGGCCTCTTCGTCGCCCTCGTGTCGCTGTTCGACTTCGTGGAGGGCTCGACGCCGCTCGACGGCGATATTTTCTCCCAGCGTCACCCGGCGCATGCCCTCGTCGAGGGCGTGGGCCTCGAGTGATGCCTGTGCCAGATTGCCCTCGTGCAGATGACAGTAGGCCATCGCTTCCGTGACCTGGTAGCCAACGGGGTGACCGATGCGTAACTGGCGGACGTCTTCCGGCGTTTGAACATCGATTTCGTCGGCCAATTGTGCGCGCGCAGATTCCGTGGTGTCGAGACAGTTGGCGGGCGGTTCGTTTTCGACATCGTCGAGTAGCAACTCGGTGATCGGTTCGATGTCGTCGATGATGTCGGCGTATTCTCGCTGCTGGCGGCGCCAGACTTCTTCGGCCCGCTCTGCGGAGTCGCGGTAGACTTCGCGCATCACCGGATACTGCTCTTCGAGTTGAGCGAATGCGGCGTCGACTTCCTCTTTGGCCTCCAGGGCCTGCTGATACATAAATCGCATATTGTCCTGCTCGAACTGGAAGTCCGGAAATTCGCGGGTCATCGCCTCTTCGACGTCTTCCTGGGCGGGAAGGTCGTCGGCGATGTCGCGGCAGTACAGATAGGCGGAGTATCCGGTCTCCAGATTCCAGCTGGTGCGGGTCCAGCACAGATGGGCGGCCACCGCCTGATACAGTGTCTGGAGGTGGTCGTCGTGGCTGTCATCGCGGACCACATCACCGATAAAGGAGCGGGCCTCGCGCTGGGTGATCTGAGAGCCGAAGTTTTGATCTTCGGTGCGGTAATAATCGTCGACCCCCTGGACGTCTTTGCCGCAACTGTGACGCACCAACACCGCGTAGGGACCTTCCCGGTAGCTAAAGCGGTTATTGCTAAAGACCGATTCGGGAACCATGCGATCGTCGGTTTCCAGGACATCGTCGGCCCCGTGGATGGTGGCGGTATCCGATTCGTCCTGGCTGTCAATCCCGGCCGCCTCGTTCCACTCATCGCCGTCGATGCACCGGCGTGGCCGCTCGCGCCAGCGCTCGCGGCGCTGCTGCGGGTTGTCGTCTCCCAGCCCTTCGGCGCGGGCGGATTCAAAGCGCTCTTGTTCGGCTTGTTCGGCACCCGTGCGGTACTCGTCGAGAAGCCGACTGGCCTGCTCCCAGTTGTCCTCGACCTCTCCGTAGCCGGGCATATTCTCGATCTTCTCGGCGTCTTCCCCCTCCACGCAGTCTTCGGCGCCTTCGATGCGCTGGATCTTGGAGTGGATGTCGTGGTCGTGCAGTGGCGGATCGGTCTCGCCTGCCAGGTCCTCGTGGAGTTCCTCGGCATGGCGCACCGCGGAGTTGGTATTGCTCTGGCACATCGTCAATGTATTTTGAGCATCCCGCGAAAAGTCCTCGACGCTTCCGGAGGCCGACTCCGCCACGTCACTGTCGGAGGCCGATGATGCCGATTCGGCGACGTCTTCGGTCACATCCTGAGCCGAACGCTGCTCATCACCATCGTCGGAGGACTCCCTTGTTCGATCGTCGCTGTCGACCTGTTCGGAGGCGCTGTCGGCCAATTGCTGAGCTTCGCCGGGGATGTCGTCTCCCACCGCGTCTTGGACTGCGCTACAGCCCAGACCGATCAGAAGCGAAGTACACAGCAGATAGAACGTGTTTTTTACTGGCATAACAGTCTCGCAGCGAGGTCAGACAATACGAAATTTTTGATGCGCCGGCGAAGACTAGTCGATGAGGCTCGTTTCATCAATATCGTCTGAATCGGTGATGAGAGGCCGCAATAAGCAGGGACCCGGCGCCGGGTCGACCGGTCGGCGCCGGGTTCGGCAGCCGTCAACGCCCCTGTGATGCGTCAAAGAACTGCGTCTCCATTTGACCGGCGCTGTCGTCGGCCTCCGGTGACGATGGAGCGGCCTCCATCGCTTCTTCGGCGCTTTCGACCATCCCTTCCATGCGGTCTACCGAGGCGCCGCGGCTCCCTTCCCGGGCGGAGACATCACCGATGCGCCGTTGCTCCTCTTGCAGTCGTCGCTGGGCCTCGTTGCTGCGTCCCTGTTGATGCAATTCGGCGGCCTGGCGGACAGCGGCTACCGTCTTGAGCTCCTCGACGCGATCCATGACGTAGGGGTCGGTCGATTCGTCGATGGCCTCGCGCTGTTCGGTAATGCCGATGGTCGACGACGCAGTGACATCGACGTCGCCGCCGTCGATGTGATCGACGAAATGGGGACGCACATCGACGATGTCGAAGATCTCGCCGGCTTCGGCGGCCAACTGCCGGACGTCGAGTTCGACGACGATACTGCGGGTCTCGCCGGCTGCCATATCGCCGACGGGAATCCGCTCTCCGTTTCGAAGCCCCTGGCTGCTAAAGCCGTGGACTTCTTCGACGGCGACGCCATCGCTTTCGAAGATGTCGACCGCCAGATCGGAGGCCACCGTCGATTGAATATCATCGAGCTCTTCACCAAAGGCCTGCTCGAGATCGGCGGCACTGGAGATATGACGGAAATTTCCGCCGCCCTCGCTGGCCATTGCCGCCATCATTTCCGCATTGTAGCGGCCAAAGCCCAGTGTCGTGACGGCCACGCCTTGCTGGCGCATCTCGGCGGCTTTTGCCGCCAGTCCCTCCTGGCTTGTGATTCCGACATTGGGAACGCCGTCGGTCATCAATACGATGCGCTCGATGCCGTCGTGCGATTCCACGCTGTCGACTTCCCGAAATCCATCCTGGAGTCCACCGGAGATATTGGTCCGACCGCTGGACTGGAGTCGATCGATGGCGGAGTGCATCTGCTGTTGTCCGGCATCGTCGAGTAGCGTGGAGCCCATCACGACCTCCGATCGGTGATCGAAGGCCACCAGTGAGGCGCGATCTCCACTGTCGAGTCCATCCACAAAGGTATGTGCCGCTTCCCGTGCTCGCTGCATCGGCTCGGTGCGCATCGAACCCGATCGATCGACGACCAGCGCCGTATTGAGCGACGGCCGCTCATCGGGCAACTCGTCGACGGCTTCGATCTCGACTTCAGCGTATAATTCATCGGTTCCCATCGGATCGACGAGTCCCTGAGACAGCCGCACCGTAAATGTCAGGGAGCCGGCGTCGATCACGGCTGGCCCCGGAATGTCGGGGACCACTACCTCCGGCTCGCTGTCGTCGGTATCGTCGACGGGCTCGATCAACTCCGTGATGCACGGTGGAGAGTCGCAGGGCGGCTCGACGCGATCGGGATCGACCGAAGTGTAGCCGCCGGAATTCGATCCGCCGCCGAATACCGACGGTTGCGAGCCGCTGAGCGCGGGAACCATCCAGATCGCCAGTCCAATCCAGGCCACGGTGATTACGGCGAGTGTCGTCAGAGCTGTCAGGCGTTTCATCGTGTCATCTCCCGATTGAGTTCAATATTTCCCGGGACGCGTTCCCCGGCTTCAATCGGTACTAACGGCAGCGATGGAAAAACGATCTAAATTATTTCCGGAAGCAATAGATCGCCGGGAAAAATCGAGGCGCTGTCACCTCACAAGCTAGCTAATACCACCGACGCCTCCTAAACGTCCGCTCCCCCGTGAGCGAGATGCCGACGCACAAGCTAGCTAATACCACCGACGCCTCCTAAACGTCCGCTCCCCCGTGAACGAGATGCCGAAGCGCAGCGGAGGCAGAGGGGGCACCGGTGAGCCTCAACACGCAAAACCCGACACCAAACCGTCGACAATAGTATTGGAAGCGAAGACGAGATTCGCTTTTGGGTATTCTTCGACCTTCCGAAACGGGCGGCGGCCCCTGTATATGAGTGCAGTCGGGCGCAGTCTCGACTCGACGAAATACATCCCGAGGACAGCCGCCACAGCGCTCCAGGTCCCGACAATTCAAAAAGTCACCCCAACACAGGACGAGGCGACGGCCAAAAGGGCCCAACGTTCGAATTTGCCGACGCCGCGTGCGAAATTTTGACGTCGTCGAGTTCGGGGGCGCAGCACTGTGCGTGGGGCATTGGTCGAAATTTTTGGACCCTAATGTTTTGGCCCGAACAAAAGGGCGGCCCGGCCGGTGACTTCGGGCTCTGCGACGGTGCTGATAGACTCTCGCACCCACTTCATTGATACTCACATCGACTCAACGAACTCGACGATATCCCGACGACGGATACCGACCATTTTCCAAATGACAACGAGCGGATGCCATGCTCACCAAAATTTTGCCCTGGGTTACCATTGTCCATGAATTTCAACGCGTCGCCGTATTTCGACTCGGCAAGATTGTCGGCTACCGCGGGCCGGGCGTCGTCTGGCGCTGGCCGCTGATCGAGCGATTCGAACCGGTGGACAGCCGGATCGTCACCGTCGACGTCAAACCCCAGGAGTGCATCACCCGCGACAATGTTCCGGTCCGGGTCAACGCCGTTGTCTACTATCGCGTCGAGCATCCCGACGAAGCGATCTGCAACGTCAAAGACTACGACAAATCCACGGTCGAAGTCGCCCAGACCTCGCTTCGAAGCACCATCGGCCGCTTCACACTCGACGAGCTGCTCGGCGAAGTCGACGACGTCGCCGAACATCTCAAAAAGCTCATCGACGACGCCACCGACGAATGGGGTGTTAAAGCCACCCGCACCGAGATCAAGGATATTCGGGTCCCCGACGAGATGCGCCAGGCGATGGCGAAGGAGGCGGAAGCCGAGCGGGAGCGACGGGCCATGAAGATCCGGGCCACCGGAGAACAGGAGGCGGCCGCCAAATTGGTGGAAGCCGCCAAAATGCTCGACGAGACCCCCAGTGGTTTTAAAATGCGCTATCTGCAGACGTTGCTGCAGGTGTCGGAAAACGGCAACACCGTCGTCTTTGCTCCCGGCGAGGATATGGGCAATGCCGGCACGGCGATTTCGGCCGCCGATTTCCACCGCAATTCGACGCAACAACCCGACGAGCAGACCCCGGCGACGATGCCCACCGGCGATTGATCGCCGTTGTATCGCCGGATCCATAAAAAAACCGCCTCTCCGACGCATCGAAGAGGCGGTTTGGGGTCATCCTATGGCGTCGGCGCAACTCAGCCCAGAGCGGCGATGACGGCGTTTGTAAATTCTTCGGTGTCGGCATTGCCGCCGAGGTCACCGGTCAGCGTCTCGCCCTCCTCGAGGACGGTGTTGATGGCGTTGTCGAGGCGTTCGGCCTTGTCGTTTTTGTCGAGGTGCTCGAGCATCATCGTCGATGCCCGCAGCAGGGCCGTCGGATTGGCAATGCCCTGGCCGGCGATGTCGGGCGCCGTGCCGTGGACGGCCTCGAACATCGAGGCCTCTTCACCGATATTGGCCCCCGGCGTCAGGCCGAGTCCACCGATGAGTCCGGCGGCAATATCGGAGATGATATCGCCGAAGAGATTGGTGGTGACCATCACGTCGAATCGCTCCGGACGCATCACCATCTGCATCGTCATATTATCGATGATCAGGTCTTCGAATTCGATATCGTCGTATTCTCGGGCGATCGACTGGCCGACTTCCAGAAACAGACCGTTGGTCTCTTTGAGGATATTGGCCTTGTGGACCAGCGTGACCTTGTCGCGATTGGCCCGACGGGCGTATTCAAAGGCATAGCGCACAATGCGCTCACAGGCCCATCGGGTGCACAAAATAATGGTCTCGGCAGCGGAGCGATTGGGCGGGATGCTGTGCTCGATACCGGCGTAGGCGCCCTCGGTATTTTCGCGCACCGTCACCATATCCACGTTGTCATAGCGGGTCTCGACACCGGGCATGATCGTCGCCGGCCGGACATTGGCGTACATATCGAAGTGCTTGCGGATAGCGACGTTAATGCTTCGAAACCCGGTTCCCACCGGTGTCTCGAGCGGTCCCTTGAGGGCCACTTTATTGCGGCCGATACTCAAGAGCGTCTCTTCCGGAAGCGGCGTTCCCAGGTCTTCGAAGGCGCCGGAACCGGCGCGAACTTCTTCCCATTCCAGTCCCGCATTGAGTTCTTCGAGGACGCGCACGGTGGCGTCCACGATCTCGGGACCAATTCCATCGCCGCGAATAAGAGACACTTTCTGGCTCATCGGTACTCCCTTCGGTTCGCCATCTGCCAGGACACTACTGGACGTCGACTATCCGTGTTTGGCACGCGTTTTTGGACCTGGCAAATTCCAGAAAACGCGTAGCGCTCGCCACCATAGAAGAGCTTGTGCCACCGGTCAATGCAACCTGTCGGGACATCGGCGATGGCAACAGCAGGCGAGGCGTCATCGATACGCAGTGGAATCGACGTCCATCGCCGCCGCAGCCGAACTCGCCGACACTCCATCGGGTCCGTCGGGCAGGTGGAGACCGACATCGGGTGCCGGTGACGACGAAACGGTGGGTTCCGACGATTTGTTCCCCGGCGACGCAAGACGGCCACAGTACCGAGCGCTTGGTACGAGCCGATACGGAATTATATTCTTAGTGTGAATTCTGACACAGCGAGCGTCGGCGTCGGCAACAGGATGTCCCGCTTCGGTCGCCGACACAAGATTCACGAAGTCATCGCCGTCTCAATTCGGGGGAAATGCGCTATGTCACTACACTGGACGCTTCGCTGGTTTGTCATGCTCGCTCTATTTGCGATCTCGACGTTCGCATTTTCGGCCTACGCAGGGGCTGCTGATGGCGACCGCCCACAGCTCGAAGACGCCGACGCCGGCGGCGCGCTCTCCGATGGCGAGTCGACGCATTCCGATGGGGAGTCGACGAGTTCCGATGACTTTCGCGCCGACTCCGATGGCCGGGATCAACCTGCGGACACCGTCGTTGAGCGCTCTCCGGAGTATATGCTGACGATCACCCGAAGCGCCCTGTTGGGCGCGGTACTGGGCGCTCTGGTCGGCGGCAGCTTCTATGTATTGACCCGGCCCCGGTTTTCGGCCTGGTCGATTGCCTATAGCTCGGCGGCCGGCGTCCTTTTTGGCGCCACCGTCGGCATCATCGAAATTGTGGTGCGCGAACCGCAGCCCCCACACGACCGCCGGGCCCATCATCCCACCGTCTTTGACGATACCCCCGGTGAGCGCGCCGGCTCGTCGGCCGCTGCCGGCCTGCAATTTCCAATTCTTCGGTGGAACTTCTGACGAATTTCGCTGTCCACCGTCTCGCCGCATCATCGTGTCTTACGCCGTCTGGAGGTAATCCCATGGCCGCATCATCGCTGATTCGACTCTGTTTCGTCGTTCTCATCCTCATTGCCCTTGCGCTCAGCTCGGGCATCGCCTGGGGCGGTATATCGTCCGGTGAAACCGACCGCCCGCAGGTCACGATCCAGTCTATCGATGCCCCATCCTGGCTTACTGAGCGCGGACAGAATTGAGTCATCCACGACCTCCAACAAGCCGTCGCGAGCCGTGTCGCAGTCGGCACGGCCATCGACGTCATGGCGGCGACGGCAGCGATGGCTGTTGTCGATGCCTCGATGACGCGTTACATCACAGGGTGAACCCATCGGCTGCAGTCCCGACTTTTCGGAGGTTTCACCGTGTTCCAAGATACTATCGACGATATCGAGCAGGACCTCGAAGCAATCCAGCGCGACCACGCCCTGACCGACCGCGCCGTCGCCGCTGCCATCCAACTCTTCGTGCGCACCGGAGAATTCCCGGAGAACTCCGTCGAAGAGCGCGACGTCGAACAGTCGCTTCTGGAGGCGGCCTGGCTGTTTTTTCTGGCCGCTCCCGCCGCCGAACCGCGCTACCTGCTGGTCTCTTCGATGCATATGAGCATGGTGCTATCCGGCGAACGAGCACTGTCGGCGCTATTTGATGAACTTCGAGACCTCGACGACGGCGATGACACATCGGAGGCACTCGACGACTTCGGCGACTGGCTCGACGACTACCGGAGTATCGGCACCGCCTCGCTTCCCGACGACAATCGCGCCGAGAATATCAGACAGCGATTCGACCGCGCCAGAACACTGCTACAGGACCACCACGAAGACGTCTTGGAGTTGTCTCGGGAGGTCCTCGATTCGCTGGCCACCGACTTCGATCGCGATGTCGAAACCGGCGCGCTCTCCCCGCTGGGCGCCGACGCCGACGTCGATCTCGACGATCCCGACGAGGTTCTGGAGGCCGCCGAAACTCGCCAGCGCGAAGGCGATCTGGACGGCGCTCGCCATCTGTACTCGCGGGTTCTCCGAGAGCGCCCCGACGATATCGAGGCCCGCGTCCAGCGCGGTATCCTGCGGGCCACACTCGAGGACCTGGAGGGCGCCTGCACGGACTTCGACCGAGTTCTAGAACTCGACGACGACCACCTGGTCGCCCGACTCAACCGCGGTCTCGCCCGCCACTCGCTGGGCGACGTCGAAGACGCCATCGACGACTACAACCACGCACTGTCGATCGTCGACGACGACCCCGAAATCTGGACCAACCGCGGCATCGCCCGCTTTTCGAACGACAATTTCGAGGGGGCACTCCACGACCTCAACAAGGCCATTGAACTCGACGACACCATGGCGACCGCCTTTTTCCAGCGCGGCAATGTTCGACGAGTCGTCAAGGACGTCGGCCCCGCAATTGACGACTACGACCGCGCCATCGACCTGCAGCCGGAGTTCGCCGACGCCTATGCGGCCCGCGGCTTTTTATTTCTTCAAATGGAGGACGCCGACCAGGCCCGCGATGACTTCGACAAAGCCATCGAATTGCGCCCGTCGGACCCCGAATTGTACTACAATCGGGCCTACACCCACATGTTAAACGACGACGTCGAGGCCGCCATCGACGATTACGACTCGGCGCTGGAATTGGATGCCGAGGACGTCGAAGCCCTGACCAACCGCGGCGCTGCCCACATGATGAACGGCGACCTCGAGCAGGCCGCCGAGGACTGGGAACGGGCCATCTCCATCAATCCCTACTACCCGACGCCCTATCTCAAGCGCGCCTCGATGTGGATCGCTACCGAGGACTACGAGCAGGCCGTCGAAGACCTCGAAATCGCGCTGGAACACGCCCCCGATGACTGGCCGCACCGAAGCAAAGTCCAGGAGACGCTCGACGATCTTCGCGAGGAAATTT